>JBDTZL010000199.1:0-41665 GCA_040005125.1 Ginsengibacter sp. | reverse complement strand
CACAAACGCTTCAGGATTTTAATTTAATTGTACTGGACAATTGTAGTACTGACGGTACTTTGGAATGGCTGCAATCATTAAACGATAATAAAATAGTTATTCACCAATCAGCAAATCCATTATCAATAGAGAGTAACTGGGGCAGAATAAAATCTGTTCCAAAAAATGAATTCATCACTTTAATTGGTCACGACGATCTCCTGGACGCGCATTACCTGGATGTTATGAATAATCTTATTCTGAAGCATCCAACAGCAAGCATCTACCAGGCACACTTCCAATATATAAATGAATCAGGACTGGTCTTGCGCAATTGCAAGCCCATGGATGAAATACAATATGCAGATGAATTTCTTGCCTGCTACATGTGTGGCACCATAGATAGCACAGGCACGGGTTATATGATGCGGTCCAAAGATTATGATACTGTTGGCGGTATAGATCCTTCTTTTGAAAATTTAATATTTGCAGATTATGCATTGTGGACACAACTTACTCTTATAAGCTATAAGGCGACAGCATCAGTTATGGCATTTAGATACCGCATACATAACAGCCTTTCAAAGACTACGGGGGCACAGCAATACCAGCAGGCATTTGAAAAATTTCTTAACTTCATTATTGCCCTCTCTGAAAAGAATAGTAAAGTAAAAATGATTACTCTAAGGTATGGCAAAACAATGTTGATGTATTATTGCGAAAGCCTTTCTCACCGGATACTTAAAACTCCACGTAATCAGCGGGAAATCACTGTAGAAGATTTCATCCAAAAATGCAATGAATATGCCGAAATTCTTATCCCGGGACAAGACTTCAAGCCTTCAAAAAAATTTAGGATTAATATTGCAAGAATACTCGACAATTCAATAGTAGGGAGAAATCTATTTTTAGTTTTTAAGCAAATGTTCCCATAATTGGGTTCAATCCCCGGCAAATTGCATTTTTCTTTTCTCCAATTGCAATTCTCTATCCATCATTTCATTAACAAGCATCTCCAGTGAATATTTGGGTTTCCATCCAAGCAATGTTCTTGCTTTGGTAGAATCGCCGATAAGCAGATCAACCTCCGTAGGGCGGAAATATTTTTCATTAATTCCAACTACCTGGTGACCCTCTTTTAATTTATACAATGGGTTATTACATTTGGTAACAATACCTTTTTCTTTAATGCCTTCTCCGGTAAATTCCAACTCAACACCAAGATAATTAAAAGCCATCCTCACAAAATCCCTTACAGAAGTAGTAATGCCCGTAGCCATTACAAAATCTTCAGGGCTGGAGTGCTGCATCATCATCCACATTCCCTCCACATAGTCTTTGGCATGCCCCCAGTCTCTTTTTGCATCGAGGTTTCCCAGCAATAAAACATTATTCGATCCCAAAGCAATCTGGGCTACCGCAATGGTTATCTTTCTTGTTACAAAATTCTCACCCCGTACAGGGCTTTCATGATTAAATAAAATACCATTTACCGCAAACATGCCATATGCTTCCCGGTAATTAACCGTAATCCAATAAGCATATAATTTTGCAACGCCATATGGAGATCTTGGATAAAAAGGTGTCGTTTCTTTCTGCGGTATTTCCTGCACAAGTCCGAACATTTCTGAAGTAGAGGCCTGGTAGAATTTCGCCTTCTTTTCCATTCCTAAAATTCTGATCGCTTCCAGTATTCTTAACACGCCTACTCCATCGGAGTTTGCCGTATATTCAGGTGTTTCAAAGCTAATCAGCACATGACTTTGAGCAGCAAGATTATAAATTTCGTCAGGTTGTGTTTTCTGAATTAAATGCAGGAGGTTGGAAGCATCGTTTAAGTCTCCGTAATGAAGATGAAAACGGTTGGAAATGGTTTTGTCAAAAAACAAATGGTCAATCCTGTCACTGTTTATAGAAGAGCTCCTTCGCTTAATTCCGTGCACATTGTATCCTTTGTTCAATAACAATTCTGCAAGGTAAGAACCATCCTGTCCGGTAATTCCTGTAATAAGTGCTGTTTTCATTAAAATAAAATATAATAAAAATTTAATGCAAATTTGCTGATAGTTCAAAAATGAAAATAGTAATTAAAACTATTTATGCGGGCAAATGTACATGATTCATAAATTGATAAGCCGTTTTAATATCCAGGATGCTATTTTTTTTATTTACAATTAAAAGATGGGGTGAACAGGTGCTTATGTATCCTTTTGTCGTGTACGGGAGATACAAAATTCCTGCTAAAATTTCTTCAAAAGAATTTGATCTTTTCTTTTTTATACCGACTTATGCAATGGGGGGTGCAGAAATTGTAAACGCCGATATAATCTCCTGTTTCCCCGATAAAAAAATTTGTATTTTTTTTACAAAAAAATCAGAAAATGATACCATGCTCAACCACTTCAGGTTACCCAATACAGAACTTCATGATATAAGTGAATGGACTGATAATAAAAAAAAATACTGGCAAAGCTTTATCTGGCGGGGTAAATGTTCGAAGCTTATCAATTCCCAATCGGTGAAGCCTGTGGTATTCAATGGCCAATGCAATTTTGCATATAAGCTTTCCCCCTGGATCGATAAAAAAATCCGCCAGGTTGAGCTGATACATATGTGTGTGTCGCCTTTTAATTTAATTACCGTTCCCTTTATAAGTTTTTACCACGCAAGAATCATGATAACAAAGAATGTCGTGGCAGAATTTAAAAAGCTTTATAAGAAATTGGGAATACCTGCCAGGTACGCTGAAAGAATCCGGCTGATTACCAATAAAATCAATCTTCCCAAACAAAAGCCAGGGGCTCAAAAAAACACCGGTGTTGTAAAAATATTTTATGCGGGACGGGGTGGGCTGCAAAAAAGGATCGAATTGATGGTAAGAATTGCTACTACCCTTCTTCAAAAAAAGGAGCCTGTTGAATTTCATTTTGCCGGAGATTTCAGAAATGAATTACCCCCACTGCTCCCGGCTGGGATGATCTACCACGGCATTTTAAACAGGGATGAAATAAACCATTTTATTGCTGGTAAGGACATTCTTCTTATGACCTCCCTTTTTGAAGGTTTTCCGCTAATAATTATGGAAGCGATGAGTACGGGTGTTGTTCCTGTTACAACTGCTGTGGATGGCATCTGCGATCACATTACTCCGGGATATAATGGCTTATTAATTAATGAAACTGATGAAATAAAAATTGTTGAAGAGGGCATAAAAGAAATTGAACAGCTTTCTGCGGACAGGGCACTACTGAAAAATCTTTCGCAGAATGCAATTAATTATGCATTTGATAATTTTAACCCCGCATCTTTCGCAAAAAATTATCGCGAAGTTGTATTCAATGAATAATTATTTCGCCTTTTGAACCAGTAGATTTAATGATGAATGTTTGAAGTTTATAATACACAAAGCCAACCAGAATACTTATAACACGTGTGCATCTGGTTTCTGCTTTCTTCTTACATAATAAATTACAGCCAGTACCATCGACAGGAATACAAGAATATTGGCAATGATCGTTATCGTTCTGCCTATGGTGTATGATTTCGGCTCAAAACGAAATTCAATCTGATGGTCTCCCGCAGGCACGTAGATCCCACGTAAAACATAGTTTGTTTTTATATAATCTGCTTTTTGCCCATCAATAAATGCATTCCATCCAAGCGGATAATACACCTCACTCAACACGGCAAATTGCGGTGCCGCGCTATGAAAAGTATAATCAATTTTATCATTAAGATTTTCTTTCAGTTTTATGAATGCTTCCGAATCAGGAACAGGAGGCTGTTTAATATGTGACTGGTATTTTTTCTCAACAACAGCAGTATCCTTCAGATCGGTGCTATCGAGTGCCTCCATTTCTTCATCGGCATTATTAACATATTTTATTCCTTTTACAAGCCATGCATTTCCCAATGCTCCCGGGTTCATTTGAGCAACGGGTTTCCCGGTCTGTGGATTTTGAACTATAAAATATTTTGTATTCAGCATATTATAAACACGCTCATTTCCTTTTTCCAGCTGCCGGTCAATAATATCATTATATAAACCAAGCATTGCCGGGTGATAACCTCCAATAGAGTTGTGATGGTAAGAAGTTCTTGCATCACTGTAAAACGGGCTTCCTTCAGTTTGATTAAATACCCGGAAATTAGCGTGATCCGGATCCTTTAGTATTTGCTGATCAGCTTCGGAAGGAGTAAATGCCGATTCAAAATCACTGTCTTCCACGAAGCTGTCCGAATTCAAATACCTGGTAGCTACACTTAACAGGTCATAGGAAGATAAAATCACTAACCCTGCAATCAAAATAACAGGCTTGAGTTTTTGCCTGACATATAATCCTATTAAAACAACGGTCAGCGCAACAAGGAGAATTAACCTAAGCAAATCCCCGCCCATGAGGCTTTTCCTGTCTTCATGCAATGCACTCATTAATCCCCTGCTGAAATCTTCGGCCTGCTGTAAAAGTTGTGGTGAAGGTTGTTGCCCGCGGGGAACCTGTTGCAGCATTTCCTGTTTAAAATTATCCTTCATGTCTTTATCATGCGCAGACGTAAAGCCCGAAGTAAAATAAAATCCAAAAAGTATTAATAAAATGGCTCCTGTAACGTAAACGGCCAAACGCAATTTTTTCCACGCGTTATTCCAGTCAGTTTCGGTGAGCAGCCTGTTTGCAGCCAGTACCGCCAAAACAGGAAAACAAAACTGCGGAA
Organism: Ginsengibacter sp.; assembly: GCA_040005125.1. GTDB lineage: Bacteria > Bacteroidota > Bacteroidia > Chitinophagales > Chitinophagaceae > Ginsengibacter. The sequence goes on along the minus strand of JBDTZL010000199.1, from coordinate 36,973 downwards.
TTACAAGTGACATTGTCACCGCTCTGAATTTATTATATAACGGCAGATAATCAAAAATGAAATAATTGATCCCTTTTAAATTAGCACCCCACGCTAATAAGATAGCAAGTGCACTTGCAATAAGCAGCCACCATTTATGAAAGCTTTTTACGTAGAATATTCCGAAAATAAAAAGAAAGCAAATAATTGCACCAAAATAAACCGGCCCGGCAGTAGAGGGTTGATCGCCCCAATAAGAACTGTAACCCGCATTTTGAATAGCGCTTTCTTCAGGCACTCCCGCTTCTGTAAGTTTTTCAACAAATTTGGATGATGAACCCAACTCTTTATTACGGCTGCCTCCTCCATATAAGTCGGGTAACATGAATGTAAAAGTTTCACCTAATCCATAGCTCCATCTGAAAGCCTCCGATTTATCGAGCCCTCCTTTGGTTTTATCTTTTGCATCATCTGATGTTAATTCTGATCTTCCACCTCTTGTACTTTCTTTGGCATATTCGTAAGTAGGTAACATGGTTACCGCACTGCATGCGAGTCCCAAAATTCCTGCAAGCAGTCCAAGTGCCACACTTTTAATGGCTGCAACGACCTGCTTTTCTTTGTAGCTTTTTATAAAAAAAGCAACCGACATAATAGCGGCAATCATTAAGGTATAGTAAACCATTTGCAAATGGTTTTGCCCTAAAAGCAAAGCAGCAAAAAGTGCTGTTACCGCAAATCCTATCCAATATCGTTTTTGAAAAAGCAAAAGCAACCCGGCCAGCACCGCGGGTAAATAGCCTATAGAAATCATTTCCGTATCATGGCCAACGTTAACAATTATAGGATCGAATGTGCAATACGCATAGCTTAGAGCTCCCATTATACTTACCCATGGGTTTGCCCCGGCAACCAGGCAAAAAATATAAAAGCAAATGCACGCGAGAAAGAAAAAGCTTATAGGTTTTGGAAGCCCCAGTGTTATAACAGGGCTCAGGTAGCCTATCAAAATATGTGTGCGTGCATCAAGGAAGATCTGGTAACCAGGCATGCCGCTATACATACTATTCACCCATAATGGATAATACCCGTTTTTTTCATTAAACTCAACCGATTGCTGGCTCATACCCCGCCAGTTTTGTATATCCTGTTGCTGCACTACCTTACCATCCAATGCCGGCTTACAATATACTACCGACACTATCAAAAAAACTGCGACGGCAACGAGGTGTGGTATTATCTTTTTAAAATTGAAATTCTTCATGAATATTTTTTCATTTGAAAAAGCAAAGTAAAAGTTTTTATTGCAGAGAAATATGATTTTAGATTTTAGTTTAATAGATATTAATACCCTGGCTTACTTTTTCAAACGCGAATTGCCAGGGCTCAAAAGCAGAAAAATATGCTGATTATGGGTATGTTTCTAAAGATTCGATTTAGAAGAACGAGGGTTTTAATTTGTCATACCCGCTGCCTGAAGGTTGGTATTTTATGAATTCTGCAAGTCATCCGAAAATGTATATTAGAATTGGCTCGAATGTTAACTATATAAAAGGTTACACTGAAGATTTACAAAGGCAAAAGTTTTGTAACAAAGGGTTTATGTGTTAGTCATTCTTGTGTATGCATCAACAGAAGATTTGTACAATTATCCATCCACTCCACAAATCTCCAGGCCTGGAAAAAGGAATGATTTGACACCATTACTTATTCTGCCACTGATGCAACATTGCTGAAAGGACCCGTAGCATATACTTTCCATTGTTTGTATCCGGCATCTTTTATTAATTTGTCTGTATCGATACCTTTTTAATTGGTGAAGCAAATGACGTTTTCAAGTTTTATTTTAATAACCAAAAAGCGTTTCATTGCTTAAAATTTTATTTACAAACAAAAATTTTAGTACTTTTCATACTGTAATCACAGTAACAACCTTAAACCAGAAAATTATGGCTTTTTGTAAAGAAGAACTTGTCGACTATTTAAATAGCATTGGATATAATGTCGTCCGGCTGCCAAGAAAAGGAATTTATCCCCTTGACATAATTATTAAGCAGAATAAGCAGTTCGAGAACCTGGGCACAATAAAAACAATATGGACAACAGCCACAAGTGCCCCCGAACCGGAACATAATGATCAGGCTGCTGGAATTGCCAAGAAAGAGACATCGCTTCTTGATGTATCTGTTGGGCTGTCCGCTTTAAGTTCGATATTTGAAGGGCTTGGTGTAAAAGTGCCAAAGCTCAATACGGCCTTTTCAAAAGCCAGCAAAATAAAGATCATTTTTAATAACGTATTCGTGGATAAAGTACAGCCGCTTTTGATTGGCAAATACCTGAAAGCACAAGGCGACAATACGCTTGATACGGATAACATAATGGTAAAAAATTTCATGGAAAATAAGTTGCCAACCTATATCATTTCTGAAACGATCAAATCAAACTCTATTACGATTGAATCCTATAAAGATTCTAAAACAGAAGTAGCGCTGGATGTAAACATAATGAATGATTCATTGTCCGCAAATACGGATACAAAATTTCAGAAAAACAGCGAATCTTCCATTACTTACAACGGCGCAGAAAAAGATTTCCTGGTTTTTGGGTTCAAATGTTTTGGTATAAGATATGACTATGAAGGGTGGAAGGTGACCGGCCCAGGCGGAAAAGTATTTTTAGCACCTGATATTCCCGGCGTAATACTCGAAGAAACGGCATTGCTGGATTTATAATAAGTCATGGACAAGATTTATACGGTTAAGATCACGTTAGCTACCTCTCCGAATAAGATAAATACTTATTTATCAAGAATAGATTCAAGCCCGCTTGGTGCAAGCGCCGGGCCGGCTATTGAATTTGAATTGCCGGCTGTTCCAAACGGAATGCCAGACTATACGGGTTTTTTCAGATCGCTCGACCTTAAAAAAGACAAATCAGAAATTATTGATGAATTGAAAAACCTTGGAGATGCGTTATACAAATGTATATTCAAAGGACCGGTTAATAACAAAATGCAAAAAATGGTGGGAAAGTGCGACGCTGATCCCGGCAGTAAAATCAGGATTGCATTAAATATTTTGTCGCCGGAATTGATTAATGTTCCCTGGGAATTCCTTTACGCGGATTATAATTTTCTGCTTTATAAAAATCAGTATTCAATTGTCAGGATAATTGATGAATTAATTTTACCAACTAAATCAATTGGACCAGTTAGCCATCCGATGATCATTGTTGCCAACCCCGGAGAATTATTTAATGCTGCCAGGCACATCCAAACGATTAAACAGGTTTTTGTTGATGCAAAAATCGGGGAAGGGAATATCGCAATATTAGAAAAGGCCACTGATTCTAATATCTTTTCCTTTCTCGAGCAACACCCCGAAACAGATTTTCTTTATTATCTCGGACATGGAATTACTGAAAAAAATGGCGACGGCTTCCTCATTGTAGAAACTGATAACCAACAATTGCCTTATAAAGAAATCCCGGCAAGAACCATCGCATCTGCCATCAGACGTCAGAAAAAACTACAATCTGTCTATCTTAATTCCTGTCTGTCAAGTGTTGATAAGTTTGGTACTTTAGCAGGCGTAGCTCAGAAAATATTGCTCGATGGTGATGTCGTTTCTGTTGTTGCTATGCAGGCGGAAATTGGTGCCGAAGAAGGAATGACTATGGCAAAGACCTTTATCGAAGGCGTTACAAAAATGGAGACCATCGAAGTTGCCTTGCAGGAGGCAAAAGCCAAATTTCTGGATGATGATTTCACCTGGGGAATCCCGGTAATTTACACCCACATTGAGGATTCTGAGGAATATGAGAAAAACCAATTATTGAGTTTATTTTCCTCTCGGCAAAAGGGAGAAACATATGCTTTGTGTATCCCATCTTTTAAAAACACATTACTGGAAGAAGAAATACAGCAAAATAGATACGACGTAACGGTCAGGGTCAACGGAAAACCAATAGGAGATATTTATCATTACCCGGGATTGTCATTTGCACAATCTGATGTAAAAGCTGTAGGCTACATTCAATCATTATTAAGAAATATAACGAACGAAGACAATATCCTTTTAATTCAAGGTTCGAAAATAGAGGAGGAAAATATGGCAAAATGCACTTTTCTTTTTGGCAGCCGTTCCAATTTCTACGTTGCACAGGTATCCAAAGGTTTTCAAAAAATTTTTGAATTGAAATATGAAGCTGAATGGTCGATTACCGATATTGTTTATAATAAAGTGTACAGTTTAAAGCCACCCTATAAATCAGGACATAGTCAATGGGCTTCAATACAGGATTACGCGTTTATTCAAAAAATCATTAGCCAGGAAAATGTGTATTTCCTTATCTGCGGGCTGGGTGACAGGGGAACAGAAGGAGCCAGTTTGTGGTTCAAGAACCATTGGAAAGAGCTATTAAAACAATTTGGAACAAACCCGTTTGAAATAATATTAAGGTTTCCAACCGTAAAGCCACAGGATGCGGTTCAGATAGATCGTAAAACTGGCTCAGATCTCCTGTAAATAATTCAAATCTCTTTTAATTATTGATCCATTCCTGAACCAGGTGATTTTTGGGATCTACAGGCGGCGGGAATTTTAAGACTACAGCAGCAATATCATTTGAACCAAATTTCGTATTAATAAGCCGCCAGTTATTTACGAAGTAAATGCCGCAGCCTTCAGTTGCCCTGCTTCCTAAACCAGCAATAATAAATATAGTTTTTCCATCGTTGTCTTGTGGTAAGAACCTGGCTATGATTCCAAAATCAGTCGAGGATTCATATTCCTGGCGCGACATTTCAGCCGGATTTGCCAGAGAATAATTTACCCCTGATTTGTTACTATGGATAGTCCAGTAATCACCAAAATCCAAAGAAAAGATCTTTTTATTTTTTGCTCTGACAAATAACTCGCTTGTAAACTGATTGGACTTACTGCCAAATACAAAAATCAATTTTGAACTGGAAGTCTTGTCATCATAAGTTATCGTATCCTTTAAATAAATTTTATCGGGCCTGATAATATTTCCTAAAAGATTCGAGATATAAAATGCGGAACGGGTATCCCTGTCACTATATACTGTGCCGGGATATATAAAGGGTGTGTGCTTTTCAACACCCGCCAATTGTTTACCACCCTCGAACTTCGGCAATATTAGATCTGCTTCAGTATCAACTGATGCTCCGAGGAACGATTTCAACTTTGTCATTGAAGGGCCTAAAGGTGAAGTAAGTAGTGACATAACTCTAATTTCTTTAGCAAAACTAGTTATTTTTTCCAATATCCCCATCAATTTCGAAGAGGTGTATTTTTTACCAGGTCAAGCAAATACTGCTTGCATTCTTTGCGAAGTTTATAAACGGAATCAGGCCGGTTGGCATCTTCATGAGTGAATCTTAAAAGCGTTTTTCTAAAGGATGTCCATGAGAGGGTTCTTTGTTTGGGACGCCAATCCAAATGTCTTAGAATCTCTATTTTAGAAACTTCCTTTCGTGCTAAAAGCATTAAAAATATTTTTCTCATGGATGGGGTTAACTCCGGCATTAAGTAAGTTTTTGAGTCGGTTTCCAATAATAATTTCTCCCAGTTTCTGGCGTTACCTTTCCAATTATAAATTGTTAATACTGTTTTGGAGAATTCAATTGATAATTGCCGCTCCTCTTTGATGTTGTCCATAATACCCAAAAGTTTAGAAGTCAAATTCCCGCGGTGATAAAACCACCTTTCCATTATGTGCTTTTTGACAGAGGCTGGCAATTTCTGAAGCGCGGGTTCCAACATTTCAATAAAAAAACTTTCCTTATTCATCAGTGGAATACAGCCCGCGCTTATCGCCTCCAATGTAGAAATTGACCAATGTGCATTTTTATGCGGAGCGACGACAATATCACACTGACCCAGGAGGTTCAGGTAATCCGGTTTTTCCAGGGTCTGTACGGTAAGCCAGGGCTGCTTGGTAATACTACCTGGGAGAATGGCCATTGATGGATTTGTCGCAAAGACACGGAAGTCATGTCTTAGTGACCAAACTTGTGGAAATGTCGTAGCTACCAGATTCCTCACTCCGGTGTAATTCAGCAACCTGTGATTAAGTACAATCCTGATCAACCTTGCCCTTTTTTGTTGCTTTCTTTTCTTTATGGCAATGTTTATATCGGAACGATCGATTCCCGGAGGTAATAAATGAATGCGATTGGATAAATTTTCTATTGAGCTGTCATTAAACCATTTTTTTGCCTGCTTCAATATCTGTATTTTTCCATAAGATGAATTGACCCCAACGGCATCAGACACCATGATGCCGGCCAAAACACCCATTATCGCTAATTTATACATTTCTTTTTTGGGTGTACCCGATGGCCTGGTATCAAACCAATGCACATAAGAAACAGATGGCAGGCAGTGAAACATCTGCCTGTTGAGGAAATTACAAATGGCCGGAGTCGTTTCGGGCTGATTCAGGAATAAGATATCAATATCAAATCGCAAAAAGTCGAATGCCCCGTAAAGTTCGGAAGGGTCAAACATAAAACCTCCGCCATGTAGCCTTGGTTCAAGTTTCATCGGAATGGCCGTAATCCTTTTGTGGCTGAGGCTCCTGGTCCAGATAACTTCATGCTTCTTCGGGATTAGAACATAAAAATGAAAATCACTATTTAAGTTCACAAGAGATCTTAAAAGTTTTGATAAAAAATACAAACCGCTATCACCTTCCGGATTATTTCCTGCCGAATAATTTACTTGTGTAAGAATTCTAACTGCCATTTTTTTGTTTTAGAATCTCCTCCCAGGATTTATTAAACCTTTCTTTTACCGCAGCAATACCCTCTTCAAATAGTTTTTGAGGGTCATAGCCTATCTGGATGTAAAAATCAGCATTTACTAATGAATCAGCAGCTTTTTGAATCGTCTCCTTATTTTTACCCAGTCTTTGAAAAGTGGCTGCAATCTTAATAACCCTGCTCCAATCTTCGGCAAGCATCGCATCCCTGATTTCCTGAAGTTTCGAATCATCTTTCATGTAATAAATATATAATGATATAACCAATCCTTTCATAAAAAACCGGAAACTATTGTTGATTTTGATTGTCCGTATGCCCCAGGGTGCGGCTCAGTGTTCGCCACCGTCACAGATTTGTATAAATTTTACAAGGGCATCTATTCTGGCTGGATGATTAATGCAGCCACCAGGGAAAAGGCGTTTACCCCGCGCCAATGGAAATATGGCTATGGATGGTTTGCTTACCGCCTGTACGGACGCAAATGGTATCTTATCCGGAGTTTGCGATAACGCCGGCTGCCCGACAAATGCTCTAATTTTATCAATAAATATATTGATCGTATGGTAACTTCAACATAACTAAAAAAGGGATGAACTGTTGGATCACCTTTTAATTATTTTTGTCGCACAATAGTGATCATTTTTATTACTAAAAAGATATTCGGCCAGGAAGTCTCATTAATGAAAATGTCTTTCTAATTTAGTACACTACCAGGTATCGTTGCCGGCCCTTAAGGAATCTATGATTGTAACGAATCAATTCAATGAAGGATATTATGTCAAAAAAATTACATCCATTATTCCTGTTTATTTTTTTATGCTTTTCCGTAACACTATTTGCACGGCACACCCATCATCATAACCCGACTGCGCAAAACAGCATTTCCAGTGAAGGCGCACAGCCCTTACTTGCACAGGCGATCCGGTTAAGGGAAGCTTTGTCTTCCCTGGGAAGTTCTTTGCCCGTGGAAGATGACAGGCGTTCATCAGCTTTGCAACATCAGCCGCTTACTCAACAACTATTAACTCAATGTTTTTATTTGCTTATATCTTAGCCAATAAAAAACAGAACATCAAATTTGAAAATACTTATACCAGACCCGGCAAAATACAAGGCAGATTCTGAAATCAGGTCACACCTGTCTTTCGCCCCTTATTATCAACACCTGCAGAAAAGAATACAAGATCCTAATGAACAATTTTTGAATTTTTATCTGTATGTGATAGGAAAACTGGAAGAATACCCTGAATTATTGCAACCACTGGATAACCCGGAAATCATTGAAAAACATGCAAGCCTGTTTCAACTGATTGCTGCGACCCTGTTTCCGTTTTCAACTGATAATGATCTTGAGTATTTTACATTGGGTACTCCCTATAAATTTGAAAATTTTTTTTATTCAAACTCTTTTGCAGAATATTTCAGACCGGATGAACATGGCTATATCACATTTCCACCAGAGCGCCCATTTGAACAAATACAGTCCGAATATGTGATGATGGCGTATCGTTTAATTTTCAGAAAATTCTTCAGCCTTGAAATCAGGGTGCCGGAACGAAGGACAAACCGATGGGTTGATACACTCACAGGATTACCCAGGTACAGCCGTATACATATTGATGAAAGTTTCATTAATGTTAAATTGATGGGCGTACTCCCTTCCTTCCCGGAAGGCCTTATTGATCAAAGTACCGGATCGGTCATGGATCTTTTGCGCTTGCAAAAGGAATTTCCCCTGTCACCCTTTTCGTTTGAAGGATTTATTATACGCAGAAGCATCGTAGATGTGACCGTGGAAGAATGTGTGACGGAAGTAAAGAATGCCCTGATTGAAATGCGATCTGATAATCCCCAATCAGGATATAAAAAGCTGAGATCGGCCGTAGAAACATTGATAGGGTTAAAAAATGTTGAAGTGAGCCTGAGCCCGTTCCTCCAGCTGAATAACAACTTTGTTTTTTATAATAAATATTCCGGAACGAGTATTTTACTGAAAGGGCTTTCATCACCGGAAGAAAAAGAAGCTGCTTACCATCACCTCGCTTTACAGCTCAACAGGGAGAAAAAGGCTTTGTTTATAAGTAATCTTCACAGTTGCGGGCCAGAACAAAAGAATTTTCCCCTGGCTGCATATCTGAAAAATTCACCGGATCGTTGCTACATAGTTGCTCCTCTATTTGATAAAAACGAATTGATCGGCATGATGGAAGCATCATCCCCGAATGCCGGAGTACTCAACAACGAAACGCTGAAAAGATTTGAACCGGTTTATTCATTTTTTGAAATGGCCTGCAGGAATTATATCTCGCAATTTAATAATGAAGTCGGATCCCTTATTTTGGAAAAATTCACTGCTTTGCTACCGATAGTTGAATGGAAATTCCTGGAGGAGGCGTCGATATACCTCAAAGACAAAGAAACAGATTCATCCCGTGAAATTGGCGTTATAAGCTTTGACCAGGTATATCCGGTATTTGGGGCTGTCGATGTAAAAGATTCATCTACGGAAAGAAACCGGTGTCATCAGAAAGATCTTCTTGACCAATTGAATTTTATAGAATCAACTCTATCTCAGCTTAAAGCGAATCCACATGAGTTGGTAAAAGAATTCTTACCTGTACTTCTTGAAAAAAATAATGATTTCAAACAAAAAATAGAACATAGATTATTACCTGAAGATGAAGAAAAAATTAATGAGTTCCTTGAACTTGAGGTAAAGTCCTTTTTTAAACGGTTACCAATTAATAATAGTAAAAACTTTGCGCCCGTTACTCATTACCTCGAATCAGTAGATCCTGTTACCGGCCATTTGAACAAAAACAGGCGTGATTTTGATGAAAGTATTGGGAAAATAAATACAGCGATTTCCCGGCATCTTGAAACCGAAGATGATAAAATTCAACACTTTTATCCTCATTATTTTGAAAAATCCAGGACCGATGGAGTGGAATACAATATTTACATTGGGAAATCTTTTACACCGCATAAAACATTTAATTTTCCTGACCTGGAAAAAATCCGCTTATGGCAATTATCGGTTATGGCTGAAATTACCCGTGTTACGCACCAGCTGGTTAAAAGTATTCCCATCCCACTTCAAACAACGCAACTCGTGCTTGTTTACAATAAACCAATCTGCATCAGTTTCAGAAATGATGAAAGACGTTTTGATGTTGAAGGTTCAGAAAGTATTCGTTTTGAAATACTTAAAAAAAGGATTGACAAAGTGAGGATAAAAAATACCGGGGAAAGGCTTACAAAGCCCGGAACCATTGCTATCGTGTATTCCCATGCCCCTGAAGTTGCAGAATACGATGAATATTTTCATTTGCTTCAAAAGAACAGTTTGCTCACCGGCGACAAAGAAATGTTTGAACTGGAAGATGTTCAGAGTATCAGCGGACTGAAAGCAATAAGGGTAACAGTAAATGTTGAACAATGACCCTATTGCCGTTCGTGTTTAAAAAACATCGTTGTAGTTAATTACCTTCTTTTCCTGCCTATCCCGTTTCATGTTTCTTTTTTTTTGCTGACTGTTTAGTAATTCAGAGGATTCATTTTAGTATGTCTTACTAGGATAATACGTATTTCATTATTCTTATGCATGTTTGAAATTCTATATCGATATAATTCAAATGCTCTGAAACTTCCATCATTATTTGTCTTGAATTTGTCCGGAGAATATTTTTCGGGATATGTTAGGCAACCGTCAATCTTGTGTAGAATATCACTTGTAAATTTTTCTGTATTTGCAGGAGAATTATTTTGAATATATGTAATTGCAGCATCAAATTGTTTGATCGCATGCCTGTTCCATTTTATAACTAAAGCCATAGAGGCTATTTAAGATATTTTTTCTTTACCTCTTCGTGCGTTACAAAATCACCGGCTTCAATTTCGGCATCTGCTTCTTCCAGTTCCCTGTTGTATTCATCAAGTGTTACGGTGCCAAATTCTTTATTAGGGCTATTAATGAAAGTCTTAACCATTGCAGGAACACTTTGTTGTTCTTCTCTATTTAGCCTGGAAAAATATGCCAACATTTCTTCGCTTAAAACTGTCGTTTCCATAATTAAAGTATTCATCCAAATTTAGTTTTAATTATGTAAAAAAAGTTATCCCTTATTGCGGACTGTTGACTAATCGAAAGATCTTCCCTGCAAATCTGAAAATATGGGATATTAGTCGATTCTAACGATGATCGGATAACCGGATTATTAATTCTGCAAACCTTGCTTCGTTCGCATGTTATTTGAATAAGCCGGAGCCACGCCATATCACGAGGAGCAACACTACTGACTAAAATTGCAGTAAAAGAATATGCAAATCTTTATAGTTATAAGTTATAGAGTATTGAGAAGTAAACCTTATTTGGTTTTTATTTCAGTTGAGTTGTTTAAATAAACCGTTTTCTTATTATCGCGTGCTTTTATAGCCATTGAAAGCAGGCTTGCCTGGTGTACATCATCTAACACTATAGCAACCCGGTAATCTTTTCTGCTGCAGGATAACTGAAGATTATTTAACAGGATATTTTTCGCATGACGAATATAAATTCCCCATGCGGGCAACTCTCCGAACATGGAAAAATCAGGATAAGAAAAAGGTTTTTCAGGCACCTTATCCAACTCATTTAATAATACTTTTGCAAAAAATGAATTGCCGCCTCCGGGATTTCTTATGGTTATGTTCTTTAAGGTAACATCAGAAATAAAAGAACCCGGCAAACCGGTTATGATAATCGCAGGAGAAACATTCCTCGGTTGGTCTTCAACGGGGCCTTCGTAGGAATAGCCGGAGTCGGCTTTGTCTGCCGCAATTTCGGCCGAGAGGTTACTGATCTGCACATTCGAAAGCTGGCTTTTTCTTCCACTAACGCGCTCGCCTATACGCAAAAAAACAGCATTGCCTGTATGATGCACCTCCAGGCTATCCACCACAACATCATCAATGATGCCGCCATCTACAGCCTCCAGGGCAAGAGCAGAACGATAAGTATCAAAAACGCGGGTATTCAAAATATGGATATGGCTAAACCCGCCATAAGATGCCGTGCCAAACTTTATGGCATTGGCGCTGGAACGAATGGTATTATGAGACAGCAGAATATCCTGGCAGCCTTTTGTACTATCATGTGATTTCAGGCAAATACCATCATCCGCAGCATCAATATAACAATGCGTAACCTTGACGCTGTCGCAATCCACAATGTCGATACCATCATTATTCCAATACGATCTGCTATCCACGGTGAGGCTATCCAGAACTACTTTTTTACATTGATCATAGGTTTCCACCCATGAGGCAGCATTTTTTAGTGTAATTTTTCTTACTATGACATTTTCGCACGATGTGAAATTGATCAGCATGGGACGGATAGCTTCTGCGGGCCGGTCCTTGCGTAAAGGGTCTTTTACAATTCCACTATGAATAAGATTAACCAGGTTGGCTGCTACCTGGCCACCTTGCCCGTCTATTATTCCTTTTCCCGTTATTGCAATGTTGTGCTGGTTATCTGCAAAAATCAAAGCAGTAAATATTTGCCTGTCATAATCAAAAGGATTTAATGACCCCAATAATACGGCTCCTTCTTCAAGTTCCAGTGTAACATTTGATTTCAAATGTATAGACCCTGTAACGTATCTTCCCACACTAAATACCAGTCTCCCGCCACCCTTCTTATTGATATAATCAATCCCATATTGTATAGAACGCGTATTAAGCGTAATACCATCCGATCTTATACCAAACAGTGAAGCCGGATAGTCTTCTGCAAGTGTACCCAATACCGTTAGCAGGAGCAGGGCCAATAAAACTGTTTTGACTATTTTCATAAAAAATCAATACAAAGTGAAAGGCCTGGTCAATCCCATCGATTGAAGAGGCTGATCCTTACTTTTTTCGTTTGTCCAGTATTGTGCGACGGGATTCTTCTTCAGCGTATTCATATAATTTCCCATTGTGGTGGTAATTTTTACTTCGATGTTATTTGCCCCTGTCTTTAGTTTATTTCCAATCGCATAAACCCTGTTTCCGTGCCATTGAACGCCCCAATTTATTGCATTCACCAGTACTTCTGAAATGCCATATACTTTTCCCAGGTCCAGGAAAGATACAATCCCTGTTTTATCTACATTAAGATTTGCACGATAGCTAATTTCTCCGCAAAATGACACAAATTAGGGGATATCCTCTACATCTTTAATCCATCCATCCGGGTTTGCTTAAGGCTGCCGTCAATGTGCTGCCATTCAACGATCCGGTTTTTTATTTGTTAAGCGTTATTACCCGGGATACCGGTTGCCTCAATTGACTTCCATTTTTAGCATTATCAAATATGATCAATTTTGATTCGGCCGGTCCCATATCCACCAAAAGATTATTTGAATTCATTTGAGGCATGTGTCTTTCTCGGGCGCTCATCGCCTTCAAGCCAGCGTGCGCCAAAAGGCCAGCCCGACCCTACAATCACATCACAGGTTAAGCCAGGAGACCCTGCTTCCGTGAGTGCAAATTGGAGAAGGATTACCCATTCGGGACTAAGCCATTTATCGGAGGTTTGCCAAGATAATTTGTTCCCCGCGGAAATTTAATAGGATTTATTTCCACACCTCCAATGCCAGCTTGTTTTAATATATGCAGCTCCCTTACAATTTCCTCTTTCTCTATTTTATCTCCATTCCACCGCCAGCGCACAAAAGGTTTGTATATCGCGGCAGGGTCTTTAAAAAGCTCGTATAATTGTCCCGAAGTATTATCATTAAAAACTCGAGGCCCGGGTAACAAATTTTGAAAAGCAACACCATTGTAATCAATGATACCTGGAACAGAAAATCTCTTCTTTTTAAAACGTGCTATTTTGGGTTCAGGGGTAATTAAGCAATATAGATAAGAGGGTTTTGCTCATTGTTATTTAATTGGTCCCCGGTTTCCAGGCTGCTTAGATAAGGTTCGGGTAAGATGTTTGGCTCCCCGTTAAACACATTGCCATCGGGCATGAATGCGCAAGTCATTGCGCGGCGCCAGCCGTTGGTCATGTTGGCACCGGCACCATGTACAGTGAGCCCGTTATGAAAGGAGCTACTGCCGGCTTTCATAGGAGCATCCACTGCAGGACTTTCCTTCAACTGCGGGTAGGTTTCAAAAATACTGTCCATGTTCCTGCCGATACGTATTTTATCAAAGTTTGTTACCTTATGTGAACCAGGAATAAAATATAAACAGCCGTTTTCATGCGTGGCATCATCAAGTGCTATCCAAATCGAAATCGCATTGCGGTCAGAAAAGAACCAGAAAGGTGTATCGAGGTGCCAGGCAGTAGGATTAGCCCAGGGGCGTTTGAACAATGCCTGGTCGTGCCAGATCCTTATCCCGTTTACCCCGGCCAGTGTGGCTGCCATCTTACCAATTCGTTCATCAATCATTAACTCTTTTACTTCAGTATTCGTTTGCCATAGGTTCAGCAACTGGTCAAATACTTTCCCATAATAATCTGCATCTTCGTTAATTCCATCATCTTCCCCGATGATAATATCTTTGCCTGGTATCTTTTTTCCTGCTCTTTCTTTTACCGCATTCATTACTGCCCCGCGCCAATGTTGTAGTTCCCCGCAGAAAGAAAATCTTCAATAACAATAAAACCCTTGGATTGATAAAATGCAATTTGTTCGGGGGTTGGAAGATGCTTCATGATGCATTCGTTTAACAGGTATCAAATCTACTTCTTCTTTTTTATTCTGTTTCCGGGAATTGGCCATGCGCTTTTTCACAGGTTTATCATAGTGCCTTGTCAACATTCTTTGTCGTTGCATCTTTTCCCACAAAAACACAAACCTGCCTTCTCTTAATGCCCTCCTTTGCAGGATATTAGCTGGTGTTGTGTCAACTGTATTGTGGCGTATTATTTATAACACTAATTTTAAAAATCGAATTACAAGAATGTGTCTGATATCGTTAATTCGAGGAATTAGTGCTCGAAATTCGTGTATCGTTATGCGTTACTTTATTCGTGACATGACACTAGTTTATGTGTAACCAGACAATAAAGGAAACTTGCAAGAGGACTGATATCATAATAACAGGGTCTAACTCCAGTGTTGTATAGGCGATGTCGGTTCAGCACTAATGTATTCCAATAAGCTCATTTTTATTTCTAAATATGTTAACTTTCAATTGAAAACGGAACAAAAGTTGAAGCTGATATATAGATGAATGAGGATGGAATTTTAGTGCCAAAAGCAATTCATATTTGGCCCAAATCAATTATTCTTCAAAACAAATAGCCATGCCAACACAATTCAAAATCGTAATTACAAAAGAAATCATTGAACATTGTAAAAATTGCGGAAACAAAAATGAAGTGCATAAAATTGAAAACAAGTGTGCCGTTGCATTTGCCTTGATTGATATTTTTCCAAATGTGTATGTTACAGGTGACCACATTTTCCCATTTGGTAATGATTTTGAAAAAGAGAAAGATATAAAAATACCATTGCCTGTTATAGCACAGCAGTTCATAAAGTTATTTGATGGCTTCTGCCTTACTCCTAAATTGCGGTTACTACTCCCTGAATTTGAATTTACAATTGATGTTCCTGATGAAGTTATTGACCGAATCAATATTGATGAAGTGAGAGAGTTGATTGAAAGCGGTAAAACAAAAATAAGCCCGCGCAATCATCTGCTTATTCATTCTTAAGGATTATTTACCTCATCCAACTGCTTCTTATTGCAAGGAAACCGAAAACATTTCATATGCTCCTGCGGCGTTTTATCGATTATTGAAGTGCAATATTTTTGGAACGCACTTATAAAAATCATAATATTCAAATTCGCCGGCCTGGTCCTGAAGTATGTATATGCCGTCAGAAATTGATCATCTTCAAAAAATATCAGATGATGATACTTCTGTTAAATATAGATGTGTTGAATACGCTGGTTCATGAAAAATTATTATTCAGCAAAAAATTTTTAGACAATGACAGCTTGAAAAATATTACTGAAGGAGAAAAAATAAATTTATATCCAAAAGCCAGGCAATTTAACGATTCTATAAGCCTGGTAACACACCGGATTGAAAATTCAAGGCAGAAATTACTTACAAAAATTGCTTTGATAATTGATAACAGCGGGAAAAATGCCTTAAAGCCAACATAGTACTTGTTTTGTTAGTACTGCTGAGCGGCGCCGTTCTATTCAGGCTTTTCCCGAGGTAAATTCCCGGAAATTATAATACAAATTAATCTTAAAAAAATATATAATATTACATGGGCAACCGGTGAATACTATAAAACAATTATTATGAAAAGAATAAACCTTATTATCATATTCACTGTTCTTTGCACTACTATAGCTATTTGGATTTATGCTTTCAGAGATCAAAGGCCTGAAGAATTGATTATAGTTAAACCAAAATTCGGAAATATTTCAACGGGCATAACGGCAAAGGGAACCATTAAGCAAATAGATATCGTAATTCCTGAAACGGCGTCACCACGTAAGATTACGCCTGTGTTATTTACTATAGCAAAAGATCCAGCTAAATTGCAGGTAAGGGCTTTGGCAGATAAGGACAATATCGGCAGCGTGAAGGCTGGCGAAAGAGTAACATTTACAATAGATGCAGTTGATGATTACCTATTTAACGGAACAGTTGAGAAAATACATTTGGAGCCCGCTGCATCATCAAATATTGTTACTTACACCACTATAATTGATGTAGCCAACGCCCGGCTAAAACTTAAACCCGGAATGACTGCTGACATAGCTATTTACATGAAAGGAGAAGATAGCACCATGATTATTCCAGCAAAGGCTTTAAAATTTGTGCCCGATCCTGGCATGGTAAAAGAAACCATAATAAAGAATCCATCTTCTTTTATAAATAAAAATTTAAACCTTGATATTCCTGTTCACAAGGGTATTAATTACAACACTACATCAATTTCAACCAATGTAAAAACTGACAGCGTATTTTATAAAGAACAATATGTGTGGGTCAAATCCGGTGACGAACTGTTTCAAAGAAGAATATTTGTTGGGCTCAGGGATGATATTAATGTACAGGTAGTTTATGGCTTAACAGATAACGACGAAATTGTTATAGGAATATTCTGATTAAAAGCCATTCGGCTATCTGCGGGAACTTTAGGATAAAACCAGGTCAGTAATTATGCGGTTATGGTATTGCGGGCCCGGTAATGGCATCCACTGTTTATAAATCATCTTAAAAATGATTCGCGATTTGTATTACCCGAAGTTATCCCGGGATTTTTTGGATCTACTTTGCAAACCCTCAACCAGCCTTGTCCTAATCCATTATCTAATTGACTTAAACCGGTTTTTCTACAAAACTAGGTTTGCCAGTTTGCAAATATTTATTTGGCAATTTCTAGCTTATATAAAAATATAGTTCGCCAAAACCACTTTTTTATCGGAACATTTGGCGAAACATAATTCAAATTATAATTCGCCAAAAAATGAATATGAAATAACAAAAAACCATGCAAAATAATTGGAGAATAAATTAAAAGCCTTTCATTACAACACGGCCACGAAGAAAACTTTATTTCTCACAATGATAACAACTCATGGCGTAAAGAACCTGGATAAATACCCCGGATTAGTACAAAGCGAAATAACTATGAATGCATTGTTCAGGTGATTTATACGTACCTTCTCCATTCTTAAACTTAAGAATAGGCCAAACTCTTCCTTTTGTTTTACCGATACCACCCTCCTCTATTTAACTACCAAATGTGAAAAGGGCACAACATGCGCCTGTAAGAAAACCAGCATGCCTACCAATGCTGCCAAAACAATACTGTGAAAAAAAACATAGCGAAGAATTTCCCCTTCATGCCCGTACCAGTTCGTGGCAGTGCTGGCAACTACAATGCTTTGTGCGTCCACCATTTTGCCCATCACACCCCCGGAACTATTTGCCGCTGCCATCAAAACAGGGTTGATGTGGGTTTGCTTTGCAGTAATGGTTTGCAAACTCCCAAACAAAACATTTGAAGATGTATCCGAACCGGTCAGTGCTGTTCCCAGCCAGCCGAGCATGGTTCCAAAAAAAGGATATAGTACCCCGGTTTTTGCAAGAGCCAGGCCGAGAGTTGCATCAGCGCCTGAATACTTTGTTACATAACCAAGACCAAGCATGGCAGCGATTGTAATTAACGAAAATCTTACCCTCCATAACGTTTGAGCATAGACGCGGAACATTTGCCGTAGCGAAAAACCGATTGCAAAACCCGCCACAACAGCTGCAAGAAAAATACCCGTTCCTGTAGCAGAAAGCCAGTTTAACTTGAAAACCGCTTCTTCAGGTTTTGTTGGCTTTTCCAATGTTGGTTCAGGAACGATTGGAGGAGTGCGGCTAACCCGGTTATGCAGATAAGCAATTTTATATTCAGGAGATGAAATCGCGTTCAGTGTGTTTTTAATATATGGCAATCCCCAAACCAAAATAAACATTGTAAGAAGCACCCACGGCAACCATGCGACAACCAATTCTTTTCTACGAACTTTCCCCGGTGATACGGAAAAAGAAATGGCTTCATCGTTGTTAGAAATTTTCCAAACTTCTTTCGGTTTCCAAAATCGCAGCAGCACAATTACTGCTATAAGAGAAGACATTGACGCGACAATATCAACAAGCCACGGCCCATGGAAGTTTGAGATTAAAAATTGTGGAACTGCAAAAAATAACCCCGCAATTAATGCCACGGGCCATACACCTAACATACCGCGAAAACCTGCCATCGCCCAAACTACCCAAAACGGTATTAGTAAAGAAAAGAAAGGAAGTTGTCGCCCGACCATTGCAGAAAGTTGTTGAACATCAATTCCGGTTACGCCGGAAAGCGCAATGATGGGTGTGCCCAGGGCCCCGAAAGCAACAGGCGCAGTATTGGCAATAAGCGAAAGGCCCGAAGCCGCAAGAGGCTTGAAACCAAGTTGAATAAGAATAGCTGCGGTAATGGCAACGGGTGTTCCAAATCCTGCGGCACCTTCAAAAAATGCCCCAAATGAAAAGGCTATCAAAATAACCTGTATCCGCGGGTCCGGTGCAATAGCAGCAAGATGCCGTCTTATAACCGCAAATAAACCTTTACTGACTGTAAGTTGATAGAGGAATATTAAATTAAGGATGATCCAACCGATGGGAAACAATCCATAAGCTCCACCATAAATAGTTGTTGCGGCGGCTGCATTAACCGGCATTCTGTAAACAAAAACCGCAATTAAAATTGCAATCGCTAAGCCAAAAAGGGCAGCAAGATGAATCCGGATTTTAAACACCACTATCGAGCTAAGTAAAACGATGATTGGAAGGGCTGCCAGCACGGTTGATAAGGCAGGGTTGTGTAAGGGATCATAATTTTGCAGCCAGGTTTTTTCCATTATTGCTTAAATTGGTTGGATTGTAGAGACGCCATGCATGGCGCCTCAGCAATTCATCGTTTATGATTATGAAGATGCCATGCATGGCGCTTCAGCAATTCATCGTTTATGATTGTGAAGACGCCATGCATGGCGTCTCTACAATTTATTGTTTAGCCCTGATCACCTCTACCCAATGTTTGGGTTTAATTCCCGTAAAATGCTCTATTTGGTGACGGCAGCTAAACCCGTTAGCTACTACGGTAGTTCCATCCTTCATGGATCTTATTGCCGGAAAAAGAATCTCTTCCCCTATTTTTTTTGATATATCATAATGCTCTTTTTCATAGCCAAAGGATCCTGCCATGCCGCAACACCCGGAGGGGATCTCTTTAACAGCCTGCCCCGTTTTACCGAATATCGTTTTCATTCCTTTGGTACTATAAAGCGCTTTTTGGTGACAATGCCCGTGAATAAGAATATCTTCAGCGAGTGCTTCAAATGTCATATTTACATTTCCATTCTCTATCTCTTTGGCTAAAAAGACATCGATCATCATTACCTGTTCCTGAAGTTGGGTCGCTATAGTTGCATCTTCGATCAGGTCAGCAAGGTCATCATTCAGGGCGGATGCACAGCTTGGCTCGCATACAACAATTGTTAATCCCTGGTCTATGTATCTCTTTAACCCTTCGATGGTTTTAGCGCCTTCGGTTTTAGCATCCCTCAAAAAACCATGTGAAATTTTAGGCCGCTGACAACACCCTACATTTGCCAGGATCACTTCATAGCCACAGGAATTAAGCAGCTCAAGTGCCGATATACCAACTTGTGGTTCATGAAAATTGAGGTAAGTATCTGCAAAAAGAACTACTTTTTTGCTACTCCTGAAATTGTTTCTGCCCTCTTTCTCAAACCATTTATAAAATGGTTCTTTCGCATACGAGGGTAATATCCTACGCTTATCAAAGCCTGCCAGTCTTTGTAAAATAAATCTGAACAATTTTGTCTTCTGAATAAAATTTACAAGGCCCGATAATGTTCCCGAAAAATATGTAGCAGCCCTTGAAGAATCCCTGATAAGCCGATCCCGTAAAGTAATGCCATGTTCATCATAGTACATTTGTAAAACATCCCCTTTCATTTTAGACATATCCACATTACTGGGACATTCTGATTTACATGCTTTACAGGAGAGGCAAAGATCCAATACCTCGTGAAGGCGCTTACTGGTTAAACCTTCATCATCCAACTGGCCCGACATTGCCAGCCTCAAAGCATTTGCCCTGCCCCTTGTAGAATGCTCTTCATTACGGGTAGCTTTAAAACTGGGGCACATGGTTCCTCCCAGCGTCTTCCGGCATTCGCCAACACCGGTACACATATGTACTGATTCCCCGAAGCTATTTTCAGCCCGGTATTGAAATTCTGTTTTTATTTCCTTATCCGCGTATTTGGTTCCATAGCGAAGGTTGTGTTCTATACTTTGTGCATCCACGATCTTTCCGGGGTTCATTAAGTTTTCGGGATCAAACAAATGTTTGATGTCCCTGAAAGCATTATATAACCTCGTACCAAAAAAACGCTCATTATAGGCGCTTCTTACCAGGCCATCCCCGTGCTCTCCACTCCATGAACCACCATACTTCACTACCAGTTCAAATGTTTCATCAGTAATATTTTTGAGATTTTCGATGTCCTGTTGAAGGCGAAGATCCAGGAGAGGCTGAACATGAATTACCCCTACACTGGCATGGGCATACATGGATACTTCAGTATTATGTTTGGCACAAATTTTCAGGACACTATCAATATACTCCGGTAAAACTTCTATTGGAATAGCCGCATCTTCAATAAATGATAAAGCTCTTTTTTCTCCCCTGATCCCCATCATTAATCCAAGGCCCTTTTTACGCACTACCCATACATCATCATATTCTTTACCGGAGGGGAATAAAGGATATGCATATCCAAGCCCCAGCTGTTTCAGTTCTTCAATCATTTTACGGGGGCGTTGCATTACATTTTCAAAACTGTCTCCATAGAATTCTACCATCAGGATTGCTGCGGGATCATTTTCAATAAAATGACAATGCAGTTTGGTAGTAAGATTTTCCCTGCTCAGATCCAAAACTGTTTTATCTAATATCTCGACAGCCGATGGCTGATAAGGAAGCATCGGCTGCACAGCGCGTATCGCTTCCATCAATTCATGAAAATGCACTACTGTTACAGACTTAAATTTTGGAAGAGGTTCAAGATTAAGTTTTACTTCCAGTATCACAGCTAAGGTTCCCTCGCTCCCTGTTATAAGCTTTGCTAAATTCCATTGATCAGTATAGACAAATTCATCAAGGTTATAACCACCCACCCTTCTCATTACTTTCGGAAACCTTTGTTTTATCTCTTCCTTATTATCTGAAATCGCCATTTGAAATTTACGATGGATTTCCCCTTCCCTGTTTAACTGATTTGCTTTGAGTTCATATTCCTGCAGAGTACATCCCTTTAATAAAAGCTCAGTGCCATCTGCCAGTAAAATTTTTGCCTCAAGAATATGATCAACAGTTTTGCCATATATAATACTTTTTGTGCCTGAAGAATTATTCCCCACCATACCGCCAACATTGGCCCGGCTTGATGTGGCAGGATCCGGGGCAAAATGCAAATTATATTTTGCCATCTCTTCATTCAGGTCATCCCTTACAACTCCTGGTTGCACTCTCACCCATCTTTCGTGTTCATTAAACTCCAGGATCTTTGTCATATACCTGGAAAAATCAATTATCAAAGCTTCGCCCACTGTTTGACCGGCAAGGCTGGTGCCGCCTCCACGCGGAAGGATTTTTATTTTATGATTCCTGGCGACTCCAACAGCTTTTTTGACCTCCGCTTCATCTTTGGGTAACACAATTGCGACAGGCATTACCTGGTAGAAGCTGGCATCCGTTGCATACATCCCTAATGAATATTCATCATCGAGAACATCCCCAATACATTTTTTTAAATCTGTTACAAATGATAGCCTTGAATTCATATTTAAATTTACAGGATTATGTAGAATTAAATTAAGAATACAGTTGTGTTATTTGAAAAGAATAATTCAATTCGATAGCTAATTTTTTATTTTACAATCCTGTTGTTTTATATTTCAATATCCACAACGTGCTATCTTGATTATCTTTTCATTGCATTGTGTATGATTCTATTCACAAAATTTCGTGTCGCCTTAAAAAAAAAATTTTCAATAAATGATCAGGCAGGACGAGAAAAAGGTAATACTGCAAGTAAATCCCCGGTTTTTTATAGAAATGTTTTTTCCAGCAATTTCTTTTACCAAATGAAATAATGTGGTAAAGAAGGAAGTTCTCTGAATGCTGAGTGGAGATGCGGTAAGCGATTGCCGTGAAGGATGTAAGGTCGCAATGACCCTTATCTTTTTGTATTGGTCAGGAATTCATAAACCTCATCGAAGAAATCAAACTCGCGTGTCCACGAATCTTTAGTATAACTAATTACCCATTTATTTTTGGATGCATCAAAAAAAATATCTTTCACATTTTCGGTCCCGGTTTCTTCTATTATTTTTTTAATTGTATTGTCCACAATATTTCTTTTAAAGGAAGTTATCAACTATTATAGGCAATAACGATTTATCTCTCGGGATAGTATAAAATGGAACAGAGAAACACATATTGCAAATAAGCCGCATGCAAGACACACATTAAGCAGTTATCCATAATGTTCAGTAAGCAATTGATTCCATGAGATTCAAACGGCGCTGATCTGATTACTAATAGATGTTGGGCTTAAGTTTTTTTCAATAAATCTCTTTTATTCCCATGCATTATTATTGTTGTGCGTTATGTCCATTTTATATCTTTTGTTTCTTTACCCGAAGTGATAGATAATATTGCCATAACAACATAGTTGCTACGGTCTGATAAGGCTGCCAGGTTCCGGCAATCTCCAGGAGCTTCCCGAGGGAAGTGTCTTTAGGTAATTTCTTTAGTTGTTTTAATGCGTTTACTGCCGCCAGGTCCCCGATTGGAAATACATCCGTTCGCCGCAGTACAAAAATTAAATAGACGTCAATTGTCCAGTTACCAATACCTTTTAACTTACTCAAAGCCGCCCGTATTTCATCATTAGATAATTTTTCCATTCCACCCAGGTCAACCGTTCCATTTGACAAAGCTTCCGCGAGGTGTCTTACATAGGACATTTTTTGACGACTGAAGTAGCAGGATTTAAGCTCTTCGTCGGTTAATAATAAAACTTTTCCAGGTGTTATCTTCTTTATTCTTTCACGCAATTTATTTAACGTAGCCAGTGCTGAGGCCAGCGATACCTGTTGTTCCAGGATAATATGAACTAATGTTTCAAAAGTGTTTGGCCTTGTCCACATGGGCGGATATCCATAAGCCTGTACAACAAACATCAAATCATTGTCATCTAATGCCAGTTTATCACAGATCTTACGAAAATTCTTTGAAGAAAATGTAGGAAACATTGCAGGTAATTATTTTAGCAATTTAGCTGCAATAACCTCAATCTCAAGCAATATATTTGGCCATGCAGGCGCCGGCATAACCAAAAGCATAAAATCCCTATTTTACCAGGCATTTTTAAAATATGCTTCCATGCAATTTCTTTTTGTAATAATCCATTATGTCAATCTCGCCATTTGCCGGCCAACGCCCTTCTGCACCCAATGTCCACCAGGCTGGCCACAAACCAGCACTGATGTCTATTCTCCCTCTCATCTCAAAACGCCCATACTGCCATGAATGTTTCCCTGAAGTATTGATGCTCGACGACGTGTATTCTATATTTTGCCTGTTGCTTCTCCAGTCACGGCTACCCGCTTGATATTTTGGATTTGGTTTCGATTCTCTACGAGCCGCTGTAACTAATAATCCTTTTTCGCACCTCGCATTTTCTTCCTGGTACCATTGCAATTCCTCATTGCGTACAATACCTTTTTCAAATCGCCAGTTGGTAGTATCTGGATCGCCGTCTTTATTAAATTCATCATACCAAACGAGTTTATAATCATCGGTGGTGAGTTTTTTACCGGCAATTATTTTGTTGGCACTGTTGCAACTAAACACGATTAAAAATGGAAAAACCAGGATCGATATTTTAATCTTCATCGGCATTCATATAATTCTAGATGGCCCGCTTTTGGAAAACGGGAGTAGCATTAATATTATTAAGGAACGAAACTTTTATTTAAACCGAAAACACGAAAAAGAAGTTAACGGGAGATAAACAACGCCTGGTTCAGCGCTATCATTAGTTGCTCCCGGAACTGTAGCTTGTTTTAGGAAGTTTATCAAGAAAAGCAGAAATCTCAGCAATATGATCCGTATTGATGTAGTCAACGCCCAGGTGCATAAACTGGTACCAGGCATTGATAAAATCAGGCGCATTCCAAAAGCGAACAGGTTTCTTAAGGCTGTGAGCCTTATCCACAGCCGATTTAAGCACTGTCCATTCCTTTGCAGGTACAATCCCTTTACCGTTCCATTGGGAGTATGTTTTGAAATCATCACTCATCAAAACAATCTTTTTAAAGGCTTCCTGGCTGTATGATTGCGACAGGACACCGTCAAAATAAATAAAGGATGGGTAACCGGCGAACCGGGATGCTGCCGGCCTGTTGCCGGTGATGACGAATGTAACGGAAGGGCTGTTAATCAAAGTTGGATATTTTTTCAATATTTCAACCAGTTTATCCAGTGTAGCGATAGAATCAGTTTTAATATCGATCAGCAATTGTAATTTCCTGGAAGTGTCTGCGTACGGATGGTTGTCGTTTTTTTCGATGCAATGCTGCAGATTGCGCAGGTAATACTCTTCAAGCGTTCTGTGGCTTACCAGATCCTTCTTTTCATGTCCCACAAGCAGTTCACCATTCTGCAAAAATATGTCGGCTTCCATAGAACCGAAGTTTTCATTATATGCCAGCCAAAAAGGGGTCTTCTGTTCATAATCGTTGTGTGAATGTACATTAGCCGTAGTATAATATGAAGGCTGGCCCAATAAATTGAGGCCCGATAATAACAAGGAGAGAATTAATAATTTTTTCATGGTCTCTTTTTGGAGCAAAAATATGTATACCCTATTTCACGGGTTCCTGGCTATGTTATATTTTAATTATAAAAACTTTAAATTAATATTAGGTTACAATGTTACATTTGTTTTTTTAGTTAACAGCTTTGCAAATAAAAATTACACGTATGCAAGCCTGCAACAAAAAACAACACCTGGGTTTAGAAGATTCTTTGAAAAAAACTTTGTGCGACAAATTCCTATAAATACAGTGTCAACGCAAATGCAGGAACAACAGTGAAAACCTCTAATTATTATTCTTCCGGTTTGGCCCGCTATTCTTTTTAATGATTTTTAACAATCAAAATGATAATAAGACCACATGCTTCTTTTTTGATAAGGAAATTATTTACACTTATCGCTTTCTTTGGTATTTATCCATGCCACGCACAAATAGCAGAGATTGGTAAGCCTTTGCCTGCGTGGCAAGAAGGGTTTATGGACCTGCATCATATCAATACAGGAAGAGGCAACGCAGCATTTTACATATTTCCTGACGGAACTAACATGCTCTTCGACGCCGGCGAGCTGGATCCAACTAATCCACGAACGCTATCCAGGCGAAATACACCAATACGGCCAAACGATTCAAAACGTCCTTTTGAATGGATCGTTCAATACATCAAACAGGTGTCACCTTTAAAAGAAAAGACTGTAATCGATTATGCGGTTATATCTCACTTTCATGATGATCATTTTGGCAGCTGGTATCCGGGTGCACCGCTATCCGCTGATGGAAGGTTTGCATTAACCGGAATTACCGGCGTGGCAAGCCTTCTTCCGGTATCCTGTTTGGTTACCCGTGATTATAATTATCCGGAACCAATGGCATCTGTTCTGCACCCAATTTCAGATACGCATAATGTAAAGACCTGGAATAATTATTTAGCTTTTGTAAGGGACAAAGTTGAAAAGGGCATGATAACACAATTCCTGAAAGCAGGCAGCAGAAACCAGTTAATACTTAAACACGAAGCAAAAAAATATCCCGGTTTTTATATACAGAATGTAAAATCAAATGGTTGGATCTGGACAGGAAAAGACAGTTTCGTAAATCAACATTTCCCGGCCATTGATAGCAATAATAAAAAAACGTGGCCCGATGAGAATGCATTAAGTAATGTTCTGGTGATCCACTACGGGCCTTTTAGCTATTACACCGGTGGTGATTGTCCCGGAAATATTTTCCTTGGAGATTCCGCATGGCGGGATGTTGAAACTCCGGTAGCAAAAGCCATCGGCGAAGTTGATGTTGCAACCATGGATCATCACGGCAACCGTGATGCAGTCAATGCATTTCAAATAAAAACATTCAAACCCCCGGTGTGGATAGAGCAGGTGTGGACAGCGGATCATCCGGGACATGAGACATTGATCAGGATAACCTCGCAGTTGTTGTACCCAGGACCCAGGGTCCTGTTTGCAACCAATATGATGGAAGCAAATAAAGATGTAATCGGTTCACTCATTGAACAATCTTATAAAAGTCTCCAGGGACATATTGTTGTACGCGTAATGCCCGGCGGAAATCAATACTATGTAATCATTCTTGATGATAGTGTGAAAGAAATGCCTGTAAAGAAAATATTCGGCCCTTATGCGGCTAAAAAATTATAGAATTTATATTTCAAAACTACCTTTTATGAAACGGATTACTAAAAAAATCATCAACCGTTTTATTAAAGGCATCGTTGTGTTCAATCAAAGTCCCATGCCCGGAATTGGGGACGATCCACAAATATGCCCGCCGGATATTCTCGTAAATTAAGGTAGTGTGTTCAATGGTTATTACATCATGGTCCCCACCAATAATTAAGGAAGGGCATTTAATTTCCTGCAATTCGGCATTAGGGATATTGGGCTGTTCCCAATCCAGCATAAATAATTTTCTCTTATTTTTTTCAGTAAATGTTGAAATGATTTTATTTTTTAACAGGTTGTATATACCATAATCTTTCTTCCAGACTGACAATGTTATCGCGGTAGAGTCGGGCCTCAGGTTAGCACCGCTTGAAACGAGCTTAAGTACTTTCTTTGGATGTCTTATTGCCAATAAAAGCGCATTAATGCCTCCATCGCTCCAGCCAATTACATAGGCCGCATTTATATGCAACGTATCCAGCAAAGCAGCTTCATCATCAGCCATCATTTCAAAGCTGATTGAGTCACCGCGATCTCTTGATTTACCCTGGGCGCGGCTATCAGCTATAATCACTTTATATTTTTTTGAAAAATAAGGAATGTTTTTTTCAAAGCTTTTTATACTTCCGCCATTGCCGTGAATCATTAACAATGGCTTCCCACTACCATAAACTTCGCAATAAATTTTAATGCCCCTGATGTTATAAAATTTTCCTGAAGCCGGATTATTACCATAGTTGATCTTTTTAATACTTTGGCAAAAAGCGGTAAAACAAAAGAGTTGAAACAGGCAGCAGGCAATCGCGGTATTTTTCATGTAATAAAAATATAGATAAATTTAATGTTATCTATAACGCGCTATATTTTAAATTAACAAAGGGCTTTTCATTTATAATTCTTTGTTTTTACTATTTCCACAGTTATCATTACAAAAACCTGAAACCCGGGATCATCGCTTTTCTGAGTTATACTCCAGGAATAAATTTAGTTACACTCCTGTAACAAATTAATAACAGCTTTGTTTCTAAATTATTTTGGAAGGGTTGTTAATTCTATAAAAAAAAGAAAAATAAGGAAATATATAAGCTCCCGAAGTTAATTACCATCAACCTCATAAAGTTAATTTTTACAGGATAGGAGCAGGTATCTTTTAAAGAACGTTATCATTGTCACTATGTTATATCGCTCTTAAAACATGTTCGTTCTTTGTGATTGCGCAGGGAGATTGGGTTACGTATTATAAAAATCAATATCTTGCTGCACCTGATAAATTTCCCCTAAAACAATTCTGATCATGGCAAAAAAAACACTTGTCTTTATTCATGGCTTATGGATACATGCCAGCTCGTGGCAACCCTGGATGGATTTTTAAACACAATGGTTATGAAACACTGAATCGCGCCCGGCCTGGCGATTCCTCCACAACAACAGAAGAAATAAATGATATTCCTGTTTTTCACCGCTAGCCGAAGACCAGGCAGCGGCACTCACGGTGGGCGGCAGGAGGTCTAAATAAAGACAAGCTGTCTCACCGTTTGTAAGAGACTAACGGTGCAATATAGACGTAGTTTTGGCTTTCGGCAAAGCTATTTTGAAACCTTCTTTTTGCTCCGTAGGAGCGCTATGTCAGTAGCAGGAAATCGAAAAAAGATGTGCCGAACCCCGTCAGGGGTGACATGTTTCTTTAACATGCCGCTCCTATGGAGCTTGTCTTCTAAAATAATCTTTTGCTACTAATATATCGCCTCTACGAGGCTAACTATTCTCTAAAAAATGCATAAAAATTTGCAGGTAATATCCGTTATCATATATGTGAATAAAGACAATTGCTTCATCGTTTGTAAGAACCTAACAGCGTAATATAGGCGCAGTTTTGGTTTGTGGCAAAGCTATTTTACGCCTTCGGTTCCGGTTCATGTACTTCACGATAGTGTTTGACGCGGTTGCTGTACAACCAGTATATAGTGCTGCGGTAAGCAATGCTATTAAAGATAAAACCGGCGTGTTCTGTAAAATGGCGTACGGATGAATAATGGAACAGCAATCGTTGTAGCATTGCTGATTTTTTTATCATCACTTAACTTTACTTTAAAAGTATAATTGCCACCTGGAATATTATTATAGCTTACAAACCTGTGACTGCCGGCGTTAAATTCGTACAGTCTCGAAAATGGAAGCATTGTAATTTCAAATATTGATACAGCAAGACTTTTATTAAATGCAACATTCGAAGGCAACGCGAAAAATGCCAAAGGAGAAACATTAAATATTACCAATGGGAAAATATTAAACGGCAATTTGCGTCCGGGTATAATAAAATATTAATTTTATAAACCTCACAGGTTTTTGAAACCTGTGAGGTTTATATTAACACCTAAACCAAAAAGTATGAAATGGGAAAATGAAGTCACCCGAACTTTAAAAATAAAATATCCAATAGTTCAGGCACCAATGTTGGGCGTCACAACACCCGAAATGGTTGCGGCTATATCCAACCAGGGAGGCCTGGGTTCATTGCCGGTTGGAGGTTTATCACCGGAGAAAACAAAAGATCTGATTCAAAAAACAAAAGCTCTGACTGCGTCTCCTTTTGCTGTTAATCTTTTTGCCAACCGTTTGCCAAAGAACCCTGATAAAATAAAGTTTGACTTAATGCAGGACCTCCTGGTGCAGATTTGCAGAAATAATGATCTTTGTTTTGAAAGGCGGTCTTTCGATTCTTTACAATTTTATTCGTATACTGAGCAAATTGATTGCCTTTTAGGTGAAAATATCCCGGTTGTCAGTTTCACTTTTGGTACGCTTGACAGTGAATCTATAAGAGCTTTAAAAGAACGGGGTATCATTTTGATAGGTACCGCTACATGCTTAAAGGAGGCGAAAATATTAGATCAGATTGGAATAGATATTGTTACAGCCCAGGGTATTGAGGCAGGCGGACACAGGGGAACATTTTTAGAAAATGAACCACTTTCAGCCATAGGTTTAATATCATTAATTCCGCAACTGGTGGAACGGATTTCCAGGCCGATACTTGCAGCAGGCGGAATAAATGACGGCAAAACTATAAAGGCTGCATTTATTCTGGGCGCACAAGGTGTACAACCAGGAACAGCTTTTATAGCAAGTGACGAAAGCGGGGCAATTCCTTCATATAAAAAATACCTCCGGGATGCAGTTGATACCGACAGTATATTAACCCGGTCGTTATCGGGGCGTTGGGCAAGAGGCCTTAAGAACAAATTTATAACTGAAATTGAAAAATCAGAACTTTTGATTCCCGAATATCCGATACAAGTGAGTTTGACATCAGCCATCAGAATAGCAGCTCAACAGCAAAATAATAGAGAATTCACAACTCTTTGGGCCGGGCAATCGGCATTTAAATCTGAAATGAAACCTATAGTTGAAATATTTACTAAGTTAATTAAAGAGACTGAGGAAATAGGATAGAATAAAAGTTCAAAGTTCAAGTCCAAGGTTCAAGGTTCAAGGTTCAAAGTTGAAGTTTTGGGCATTTTATGCC
Source organism: Ginsengibacter sp. (assembly GCA_040005125.1). Taxonomy (GTDB): domain Bacteria; phylum Bacteroidota; class Bacteroidia; order Chitinophagales; family Chitinophagaceae; genus Ginsengibacter. The sequence goes on along the minus strand of JBDTZL010000199.1, from coordinate 6,536 downwards.
CGCTTCTTACTACTTGCTCCTTGCTATTAATGAGCTGCTTTATTGTTGACTTCCGCTGCTGCTTTTCGCGGGTTTTGCATCATCATTATTAATTCCCCGTTGGTTTCTTTTAATATCACTGTTCAGCTTACCAAATTTGAAATTGAACCGTATAGCAAACGTGCGGTATGGATTTTGGTTAAAAGAGGATTGGTAAAAATCCGGGGTAGTTGTATGGGATCTGAAATTAAAAAATTTACTATAAGGATTACTTGACACCAGGGATATGGTGGCTTTTTTATTCAGGAATGTTTTGGAAATCACATAAGATGTAAAAATATACGTGCTTGAGTTGCCCTGTAAATTTACATCGCCGCTAAATACGCCGGCGTCAATACCGAAACGGTAGCCTTTACCAAATTTATAACCTGCATTAAGGAAAGCCTCACCGGTATACCCGTCATTGTGGTAGAGTTGCCCGTTATAAGTACCCTTTAGCCATACATGAGCGGCCTGCCCGTTTACACTAACGGTGAGATCTTTAATTATTGTAAAATTGGTATTAATATTCAAGCCAAGCCTGTTATTACTTCCCAGGTTTTGATAGGTAGTGAGAGTTACCGTATCGCTGCCATTGATGGTATTATTTATTTGGAGGCTGGTAACATTTTGTATCGCATTTTTTGAAAAAGAATAACTAAGCCCGATATTTACGGAGCTTTTTGCGAAATTACTATAGTTAAGTTCCAGGCTATGATTTAGTTCCGGCTTTAAATTGGGATTACCGGTACTAATAAACCTCGGGTTAGATTGATCAACAAATGGATTTAACTGGTATATTCCCGGACGGCTTATCCGGTCAGTATATCCAAAATTAAGGCTGCTGCTTTTAAAATTCCGTTGGATAGATATGGATGGGATGAGGTTATTATAATCCTGGTTCACGGAACTTCCGACAGACACAAAATCAGCCTTTATGGTAGTATGTTCCAAACGAAGTCCTCCTTTGGCAATCCATTTATCCCATTTTAGCTGGTATGAATTATACAGGCTGTAAATATCCTGCTTGTAATTAAAATCATTAGTTTGAAACGGGTTTATTACATAAGCCTTAATTGTATCATTATAGTTACTGGTTTGAAAATCGCTGTAGTTGTTCCTGATGATCGCTTTCCCGCCGGCTTCGAGGGTTAGTTTTTTAAAGGGATGCACATAATCCAACTGAACAGTGTGCTCCTTGTTGCCGGCATTATTGTATTGCTGGTAGCCAGGCTGCTGATAATTTAAGGTTTCAGAAAAAGCATTGCTGTTAAATTGCTTGTTGGGTGAATAACTGTATTTATAGGATAAGGTCAGCAGCCGGTTCTTATCCTTTTTAAAACCAAGCTGGTAATTGATTGCAGCATCCAGGCCCTCAAAACTACTATTCCCTGTATTCATCAAACGATATTTTTGCACTATAGAATTATTGCCGTCCAATGTGTTGGAAAACTGGTTACTACTTTGGTCATTGCTGCCCCTATATATCTCTATTGAACCGGTTAGCAGGTTCAGGCTGTCGATCTCATAACTTAACTCCGCATCACCGTAATTATGATGGCCGTCGTATGTGTTGGCGCCGTTTTGAGATAGAACAGAGTTGTCTGCAAAAAAAGTCTGGGTATTTCCAAAACCGGTGGTTTGCTTACTGTGTACATTATATCCCGCGAATGCAGATAACCCAAATTTGCCCTGTTTTAAAGTGCCGTTAATATTAAGCCCTGGCCCCCACACGGTATTGTATCGTCCATTAATACCTACATTATAACCCTGACCGATATTTTTTTTGGTAATGATATTGATGATACCGGCTAATCCTTCTGCATCATATTTAGCCGGCGGTGTGGTGATCACTTCTATTTTCTCAATATTGGTTGCCGGCATTGCCTTGAGCACATCGGAAGGGTTTTTTGCAACCAGTGCGGATTCTTTACCATTGATCAGTATTTTATAATTGCCACTTCCCTTTAATTTGATATTATCGGAAGCATCTACTGATAGTAATGGCACTTTTCGCATCATATCCAGTACATTCAATGCAACGCTTTCAGGGTCTGCGGTAACATCATAACTTATTCCATCTATTTCACGCTTTATAACCGGCCTTACCCCTGTTACTGTTACTTCCTTTAACTGTTTACCTGAAGGGGATAATATGATTTTACCGATATTTACTTTAGATCCTCCACCCGTTACCGAAATTGTTCTATTGAGATAACCGGTAAAAGTTAAGACGATCTGGTAAGCTTTATCCGCTGCGGCTAATATTTCAAAACTACCGTCTTCTTTCGAGAGAGTGCTTTTTACGGGAGTCCCTGTTTTCATATCCTGCAACGCAACGGTAACATAAACTAAAGGCTTCCCCGTAACAGAATCAACAACTGATCCCTTCACAGTTATTTTTGATTGTACAGTTTGGGCGGGCGCTGCAGAAAAGAGGTAAAATAAAAACAGGGTCAGGGATAAAGATTTCAATGGCTTTGATTAAGGTGTTGATTTTTTAGAAAAGCAATTTTATACGGTTTTTAATACAATTCTCTGGTCGGCTATGCATAAATATATATACTGCCGGAAATATATATATGTCATAAACTATAATTTATTCCTAAATATTTTGAATGGCCTCAAAGGAATTTGATTTGCCTGTAAAAATTCCCGGTTTTAATTGCAGGGCTAAACCACGGAATTCCCTGATCAATGATTACCAATCGTAAACATCCGAATCTGAATTCATTCTTTTATAACGGTAAGCAGTGTGAATTATGCGAAAAATAATTTGGAATTTGTCTATTCGGAATTACAAAAATTCTTCATGTGTTGTTTTCGGGGAACCGGTGGCGGTAATTGCCCGTTGAAACAGAGGCTATCAATTCAAAAAAAAGTGATCGAATAAATATAATAGTCCAGCATTTTCCCATTTTTTATAACCCCATTCTGAATGGTTGCCTCTTTTGTAAACCCGGCTTTTTCAAGAGCCTTTGCAGATCCGATGCTGGTAGCAAAAGGGATTGCATAAATTCTTTTAATATCGAAGTATTCAAAAATATATTTTATGACTGACCTGATAACGTTTGTCATAATTCCTTTGCCCCAATGCTCTTCACCAAGCCAGTAACCAATCTCCGCATTTAACCTGTAGATATCTTCTCCCCGGAAAAAAGAAATACCACCTGCGGCTTCATTATTCACCTCTACGGTAAAATTTGTAACAGGGCCATCGTTCTCCAGTACAAAATTGATAAACCATTCTGCATCTTTTTCGGTATACGGATTGGGAAACCTGTCACGTAAATTATCACTGATGTTTTTATTATTGGCATGTTTTACCAATGCCGGCTTATCAGAAAGCCGGTAAGGCCTTAATAAAAAAACCCAATTTGTCAGAAAGCCAGGCTACCAACAAATCATTTTTTTTACTTTAAAATTGGCAGCAAGTTTCACTACCTGTTCCCTTGTTGGCTTTGCGTAGTCCCCGCTCAATTTTACTTATTATAGCCTGGTCTATCAAGGTAAGCGGCAGCTGTCAGCAAGGGCTGTTCCTTATCTTTCCGAAGTTTCCGTATAGTGTAGCCCAAACTTTCCATTTTTAATCATTGTGTTTTGACATAATTTGTCAAAATTATAAACCATCGTCCTGTTGAGCAAAGAATTGTTCAACAAACTTTTGATAGATATTCTGAAGCATGCTTCTTGAAGTCTCTTACTGTATCCTGAAGCTTATTTTATTTACTTCCAATAATCATTTATATATGACCTGGCAGTACGCACCATCCATAAATTTCAAGGCCCTTCTTTTCCTTGCAGTGCTTCCCTGATTCAATTATTACTTTCGTGTATTGTTCTTGTAAAAACGCCTGCCGCCGGCAGGCGGTCAATCCAATATACAGTATAATTAAACAGCGCGAGGTCTTTAAAATTAAAAGTGAAATCAAAATCAAATTCTGCAGGAATATCAGGCTTCAATTTGTTGTAAATTTCAGTAATCAACAAAACGTCGTCATTAATAATGTCATATGTTGGAAATAGAAGGCTCATAAATAATTGCGGGCAACCTTCAAATTTATGGCACTCAACCCGTATTTCAGAAATTGTAATAACTGTCATTCAATAAGTTAATCTTCGTCGCATCGAATCGTCTTAGCAGCAATATAATTTATTCAATTTTATTTCCCCATTTTACCATAAATCATTTAGTAACACCGGTGAAACCTACACAGGATTATTTAATAAGCTTATCTTACAAAATCTGTCTTTCTAAAAAAATGTATTCGTTAGTTATTTCCTGCCTCAATTGCCACACATGTTATATCCTAAAAACAACTTACCGGTTTTTTTATTTTGCCTCCTTATTGTATTAAATTATTCATCCGCAATTGGTCAGCAACTATCACTTAAAGTCGCCGGCGATGAGGCCACAGGCTTTCATGTCGATATCTATAATGGCAGTCACCTGGTAGTTACCAATACTGAAGAATTCTCCCTGCAATTATTTAACCTTGATTTGAGCACTGAAGCAAACATTCAGCAATGGAAAGGCCGGGAATGGACAGGCAATGAAAAAAGCATCACATTAAAAGGAGATTCTTATGTAAAAGAATTTGATGCCAATTTATCTGTTTCGGTAAGCTATGAAGTAATTAATGCCAATGTTATAAAAAAGACGATCGAATTGTTTCAACCATCAATGCCGGGGATGTCTTACATACTTCAAGAAACAGCAAGGCCCGCAGAAAAACCACAACGCTATATAACATTCGAATACGATACCTTCCCCGGTGGCTTTGTACATGAAATGTTTCCTGCAACAGGCTTTATTACTGCCCGTAATGATGTAGTCGGTTTTTTAACCGATGCCGGTTATAAAAATCAATATACAAGAAATACGCGTCGTAGGTTCAGCGGGCGTGGAGGCGGCTTTGTAGGCATGCGCAGGTTGCCCGATGTTAATTTATTTTTCGTTGCTACATTACCAGAGAGGGCGCAGAATAATGATTATATCAAACAAACATTTGGTGAAATGTACAACCTTGATGCGGGTGTGGAAACTATATTAAGACCCGCCACCTGGCAAAAAGAAGGTAATGCAGAAGTAGTGAAAGATGACAGCCTCATCTCAATAACCGGCCATCCCGGCAGCAGGGCCGGGATAGAATTTATTGCACCATTTAAAGATCAAAAGATTTACACGATTTCCTTCCTGTGTAAAGGGAATACCCCGGTGGCATTAAAGCTTTTCAGAATTAAGAACGGGCAAAAAACCATTGAGCTGGAAGATGGCGTAAAGTATATTGATAACTTTCCCGCAACAGACAGCGAATGGACCCTTTTTAAAGGAAGTATATTAGTGCCTTATATAGAGGGCGATAGTGTGTCCATGTTTATTGGCACGCAATCAGGAAAAGAATGTACCCTGCAGATAAAAGACCTGCAATTTACAGAGCACCAACCTCAACAGGAACCTTACAACATACTTCCACTCGGTGAAAAAACGGAGAAGACCACTTATGTTTTTGTTGAACCATGGAAGTCGCATCAGCAATTTATGATCTCCTCACAGTCACGGCTAGCCGAAGCGAAAGGCTTCCAGGGATCACAAATAGAAAAAATGTTGTATGCCAATTTTAATATGCTCACCTGGATCACCGATGTAAAGGACCTTACGCCGTTTAATGTGCCCAATATGAATTATGCACCCGATATGTATAACAGGGATTCTTATTTTTCTACAGTATCTACATATAATAAAGAATTGAACCTCACCCTCTGGGAACAATGGGGCAAAACACAAACACCCAAAGGCGGTATAGGCACTATCATCACTCCATTGATGGGTTCAGTAGAGGCAAAAGATAATGAAGCCACCATCGAATGGCTCATATGGGCGATGATGAACAAGCGCCGGTTTGGCGTCACACTTCCGCAGGAAAAAATTAAAAAAGCGGCTGACTATGTATTGAATGAATTTGATGCTGACCGGGATGGAAAATGTAAATCACATTTCTCTTTGAGCCAGGTAGATATTGTTGATTTTAATCCAAAGACAGACCGGCTGGGCGTTAACCAGGGTATGCTGGCCATCGCATTAAGAACCATAAAAGAACTGGGGTTTGATGTTTCAGAATCCCATATCCAAAAGGCTGAAAAGGAATACCGGAATTTTTATGATGTAAAAAGAAAACACCTTCTCTTCGACCGTAATTTTCCAGACATCATTACCCTTACCGACCTGGAACCGGAATTCTTTTCTCTATGGTTATTCAACAGGCCAATGCTCACAGATGAAATGGTAAAAAATCACCTGGATCAAATACCCGTTCTGAATAAAGTACCCAACTCTCCTCATCCCGAATATGGAACTACTGCACCCATTTGCGTCAGGTTGACAAAAGATGCAAAAGGGTTTGCGTATCTCAGCGGGGATTACCAGCCCTTTGAAAAATTTGGTGAAGAAAATTACAGCAACGGAAAAAGTGATGGCTTCTATTATAATGGCGGCAGTTGGTTCAGGGCAGAATATT
>JBDTZL010000191.1:0-4126 GCA_040005125.1 Ginsengibacter sp. | reverse complement strand
TAATCTCTTTTGCACCTCCGTAAATTACACCTGGCACTTTTTCTTCAGAGCGAAGCTGGCGGGTGGCTGCTTTGCCAAATTCGGTCCTGATTTGTCCTTCGATTGTAATTGTTTTCATTAATGTATTTTTTTGAGGCGCAAAGGTAGGGAATCTATTTGGGATTTTTTTGAATATATGACGGTCGATGCCAATACTTAATGTTGGAATCCTGATACCGGATCCTCGTTGCCAGATCGTTGATATTTGAAGCCTTATACCGCTACCTTTTTCACGAAATCCCTGCCTTATTTTTTTTAAGGATTTTACTTTTAAGAAACAGGCTGTTAATACTTTTATTTTCAAAGGCATTGCGAATAGCAATAGCAAATAATTCAGCTACAGAAGCCACTTTTATTTTATCGATCATCCTGTGGATGGGAATTGTATCACATAATACCAGCTCTTCCAGGGCGCTGTTTTCAATATTTTCATAGGCATTGCCACTTAATACCGGGTGTGTACAGAAGGCCCTGACACTACGCGCGCCCTTTTCTCTTAATAATCCGGCGCTTTTTGAAAGCGTTCCGCCGGTATCGCAGATATCGTCTATGAGGATAATGTCCCGGTCGGTGACATCTCCTATTACGACCATACTGGTAATTTCATTGGCCCGTTTCCTTTGCTTATCACAAATAACCATTTCAACCTCAAAATAACTGGCAATTTCCCTGATACGGTTGGCGCTGCCCACATCTGGAGCGGCAAAAGTGAGATTTTCAAGATTAAGGTCTTCAATATAAGGAATGAAAATAGCGGAAGAATCCAGGTGATCAACCGGGATATCGAAATAACCCTGGATTTGGGGCGCATGGAGGTCCATCGTAATAACCCTGTCTGTTCCAGCTGCCGTAAGCATATTAGCGACCAGTTTAGAGCCAATCGCCACCCTTGGCTTATCTTTCCTGTCCTGGCGTGCATAGCCAAAGTAGGGAATCACCGCAATTACTTTATACGCTGAAGCCCGTTTGGCGGCGTCTATCATTAAAAGTAATTCCATAAGGTTATCGGTAGGGGCAAATGTGCTTTGCACCAAAAACACGAACTGGCCTCTTATACTTTCCTGGTATTCCACGCCGATCTCTCCATCACTGAATTTTTGAATATTGATTTTGCCAAGCGGCTCTCCAAACTTCAAAGCAATTTGTTTCGCCAGGTATTGCGAGCCTGTACCTGAAAAAATTTTTACGTTGGGATGCATCTTGTAAGGTATTGATGAAAGCAAATATTTAGTGTGGCGAATTTATAATTAATATTGCTTGCAATAAACTCAAAAGTATGGAAAGTTCTAACAAGTCTTCCACCTCAATAAAAAACTGGGCAGTCGATGACAGGCCCCGGGAAAAATTATTGGGTAAGGGCAAAGAAAACCTGAGTGACTCGGAACTGTTGGCCATATTAATAAGCACCGGGAGTAAAAGTAAAAGCGCGGTTGAACTTGCAAAAGAGGTCCTGGCCTTAGGAAAAAATAATTTAAATGAATTGGGCAAAGTATCCTTGAGGGAACTAATGACCATAAAGGGAATTGGTGAGGCTAAGGCTATAACACTTGCGGCAGCCCTGGAACTGGGCCGCCGGCGCCAGGCTACTACCTTCCTGAGCAAAACATTTGTAAGGTCGAGCAACGAACTCGCTCAATATTTGAAAGCCACGCTCAAAGATTACTCTTACGAAGTATTTGCGGTAGTTTATATGAACAAGTCAAACAAGATTAACCACTTCGAAATAATAAGCAAAGGAGGGATGACCAGCACGGTCGTAGACCCAAGAATAATTTTTAAAAAAGCATTTGAAGTAGAAGCAACATCCATCGTGCTATGCCACAACCATCCATCGGGTAGCTTAAAACCAAGCAGGCAGGATGAAGAACTTACCCATAAAATCAAAGAGGCCGCCAAATACCTCGACATACAGGTTATAGACCACCTTATCGTAAGCGATGAAGGTTATTTTAGTTTTGCGGATGAGGGAATATTATAGTTCAGGGTTTGGAATTTAGGGTACAGTTTAAAGTTTTTAAACAGTTTCTTAGAATTTCTTCTTTTTATTTAACTGCTCGATATCATTTTTGTCTTTAAACCTTCCGGCCGCTTTCTTTGCATCTAGTAAGTCATTAAAATCAATAAAGTTTATTCTCAGATTATCTTGTTCATAGATTTTGCTTTTGTTATAAGCAACCTCAAACTTTAATCCTTTCACTTCACTCATTATTTCAATTCTATTAGGCTCTCTACCAAAGCCCCAAACATTAAATTGATCTCCAAGAAATTCACTTTCTGAAAAGGATGGCGCTCCAAATTGATTTAATGCTTTTTTTATTTTTCCATAATTCTTTTTTGTTTTATCCACCCATATGTCCATATCGGCAGTACTTCTCACGTATCCGTGTAGAATAACTGCGTAGCCACCAACAAGAAGATACTTTACATTATTAATATTAAACGCCCGAATGAAATCCTGAAAATCCTGGTTAAACAAATTAGCCATTAATTATGTTTACGCTTATCAGTAAATTTTAAATCTATTTTTTCAAGCGGGCTAACATTAAAAATCTGATTAATAATAAAACATGCTGCATTTAATCTTTCAGACTCAGTTTTATCATTCCAATAAGTAACATGATCATCTGCTTCGTCAATTGTCATTGATTGTAATAGACTCCTGTCCAATTTGTATTCGTTCTCTTCCACTATTATTAATGATAAATTACTATAAAGGAACCAAAAATTTAAAACTAAAAACTAAGCCTGCGCCGTTGGCCCACCAAAATTCAAAGGCAGTTCAACTGCTTCAATATCCTGTATGGGACCATTTACAGTTTCAAACTTTTTTACATTATCTATCATTGCCTTCATGAAACGCTTGGCATGAGTAGGCGTTAAGATTATACGGCTCTTGACTTTACTTTTTGGAGTGCCCGGCATTACGTTTACAAAGTCCACCACAAACTCAGCATGGCTGTGTGTTATGATCGCAAGATTTGCATATTCTCCTTCTGAAACTTCCTCAGAAATTTCTATATTAAGTTGATTGGGTTGGTCTTTTGGTATTTCCATAACTTAAAAGTAAAAAAAAGGGCTGAATAAACAGCCCTTTTGCAAATGATTTAATATATACTTTATTGCCTAACCCATTTCTCATAAACCTGGCGGGTAAATGACCCCTGGCCCCCGTTTAAAACACCAGCATTATATCCGTAATGCATATAAAATGTTTGGGTAGCCGGGTCATAAGTATTATTATAAATTGTGCTATTGTAGATTGCATCTCCTGGTACGTGGCCTGCGTTTGTCGCGCTTGAATAGTCAACACCTCCAGGATTATCTATAGTCATGAATCCATTAGATCCGACCCCGGTATAAGGGCCGTTTACCCACACTAACTGGTTATTAACTACATTGAATGTAAATGGAGATCCTAAATCTCCCAAACCGCCTGTAAGCCCAATAGCGCTGGCAGTAGAAAGGTGCTTAGTCAGGCTAATGGCACGCCCTGCTGCGGGATGAAAGAACCAGCCGGTAACTGTATAATCGGCGTCAAATTCGTTTTTTATACCTATAGCAACAATGCCATTTTGCAAATTTCCACTAATTGTATATCCAGCTTCCGCTACACTACTGATGGTATAAGCAACAGCATATCCTTTACCTAAAAAATCACTGGGTTTAAACTTTATTTGAAGATAACCTGTGCGTGAACCCTTTGGAATTATAACTATAAGGCTTGTGACTGTATAAACCGTAGAAGGTGCAGGGATGTAATGTGTTACTACACCCGTTGGATCGGGATTGGTAGGAGTTACAGTCGTATCAGTATTCGCCAGATTATAATCATCGATCAATGTATTATTAGCCACCAGGGTAACGTGAATATCCTGTGAAGCTGCCGATGTACCTCCTAGTTCTATTGGAACAAGATTTATGGTTGTATCGTTATTTGAATTATCAAATGATGCAACAAGAAAATTTGACGTATTACTTACGGTAAGACCAATCGAAACAACCTGAATAGTGGATGTATGACCAGACCCTGACTGAATTTCACCATTATCAAAAGCCTTATCTTTCAAACAACCCGCTAAAGCTATAG
>JBDTZL010000235.1:0-4129 GCA_040005125.1 Ginsengibacter sp. | reverse complement strand
CACAGGGAAACATGAACGCATCCGGGTACTCTTCAGATGTTATAGATAAATGGATTACCATGCAGGATCGCTTAGAGCGCGATGCTACCGGTATCGCCAACGTCTCCTTTGAACGTTACTATGCTTATTCCGGTATTGCAGCGTTTGAAGCATTGGCCCCCGGTACTGACTTAAGCTCTGTTACACAAGGAAAATGGAATGGATTATCCAACCTTCCGCAAATAGATAAGTTCAAAAGATATTTCTGGCCTGCAAGTGTAAATACAGCTTTGGCTTATATGAACAGGAATATTTTTATAAATGCATCTGTTAGTGACAAGGCTGCAATAGATTCACTGGAAGCTGCTGTAAATGCTTCATTTACCGGTCCGGTAACTACAGAGGTCGTTACCCGGTCCAATGCATTTGGTGCATCTGTAGCGACTGTTGTTTTCAACTGGTCTGAAGCTGATGGATACAAACATGACAGCGATCCATATACTTCACCGGTAGGCCCTGGTTTATGGGTACCCACACCACCTGCCCTGGCAAAAGCCAGCACACCTTACTTTGGAAACAACAGGGTTATTATAGAAGGCAGTATCGACAACACACAACCAGGCGCTCCTATTGCTTATTCTGAAGATCCTAAGTCCCCGTTTTTTCAAATGGTCGCGCACGTATATAATGTGTCACAAAACTTAACCCCTGGCGATTCGGCAGCAGCTTTTTTTTGGAGAGATGTTCCGGGAGTTACCACGGCAGGGCACTGGCTAAGCATTTTGCAACAGGTGTTAAAACAAACAAATGCACGCCTTGATAAAGCAGCATTTGCCTATGCAATTACAGGAGTATGCCAGAACGACGCCTCTATCAGTTGCTGGCAAACAAAATATAAATATACCCTGGTACGGCCTATAACATATATACGCAATGTCATGGGCTTTACATCCTGGAATGGAGTACTGACAACACCTGCGCATCCCGAGTATTCTTCAGCGCATGCTGTCATTTCCTCTTCAGCGGCGGATGCTTTTACTGCAATCTTTGGCAATATTGGAAGCTTTACCGATCACACATATGATTACCTCAGTTTTACTCCGAGAACTTTTAGTTCTTTCCGTGCAATTGCTCTGGATGCAGGTAATTCAAGGGTGTTGGCCGGTATCCATTACCAGCCATCGGTTGACGTTGGATTGATGCAGGGTAGAAAAGTAACTGAAAATATACTCAGAAGACTTCGTTTCTTTTCCGGATATTAATAATTAATTCAACTACAAAAAGATTGTCCTGGAAATTATTTCCAGGACAATCTTTCTATATAGCAGATGTTTTACCGGCATTATCCTAATTACAATAACTCTCCAAAACTCACTCGTAGTTTGCCTCAAAAAGCTGAAAGCAAACCATACCTTATAAAGATAAGTAACGACAATTACTTTGAAAATACGTCGACGCTGAATCATAATGCTTCCGTTCCGAATAATACTTACATTAACATCCGAAATCAAAAAAAGGCCAAAGGCAAAATATATGCGTTTCATAAATGATTGTTTAATGCATATACTGTTGCCCTTATGAAAAGGTTGGGTAAACGGATTTCCTATTTTTTATCCCTCACTTCTTCAATAAACTTTTCTACGGCCCGCCTGATATTAGTGCCATTGGTGTGATGATTATTTACCAGCACTGAAAAAATTACCAGCTTATTTTTCTTTGTATATAAAAAGCCACTGAGTGCCACAACCCCCGAGAGTGTGCCTGTTTTGGCAAAAATATATCCTCTTTCTGCCTTGTAATAATTGCTGAGCGTGCCGGTGCCTCCCGTGGGTAAAATATTTTTTATTCGCTCTATGCCAAATTCGTTTTTCATTTTATTCAATATCGCGACAAAATCCTGTGGGGAAAAAAGATTATAATGACTAAGGCCAGAACCATCCACCCAGTAAGGTTTTTGCGGTAAATCTTTAAAATCTGTCTTTAATAATGTATCAATTACCTGCTCATCATTCATCACTCTCAATAGCCTGTCACTTACCATTAATAAACTTTGCTCTGCAAAAAAATTATCACTGCGGTGTATTAAAATTTTTAGCAATGTATCAACAGGTTGGGAATGTATTTCCTTTTCGCCTGTACTCTTATAATAGTTACCGGTATAACTTATTAAAAAAACCGGTTTATGCAAAGTGTCGGTAAGCAGGCCTTCTAATACATCATCACCTGTGTAAAATGGCGTTTCAGTATAATGATTGTTTGCACTTGTTTCTGTCACCATGAAATTGTTTCCAGCAATGTCGCGACGTGTGGCGCCGGGATATAAATTTTTATCTAAGCCATAATCAACATGAACATCATTTTTAAAATAACCCGGTGAAAATTTTAAATTATTTAATGAACCGCCAAGCCTGAGGATATTTCCATAAGCCGGCATTGCACTCCTCTCTGCTGCATAATCATCATTGTAATCATCCCACGACCACCCGCTTCCCCATCTGTGTTCCTTCCATTCTGAAGTATTTATAAAAATGCTTTTATTAGTATTTTTTAAAAAATTAAAAACAGGCTGGCTTGAAAAATCGGGATGCAGAAAAGTTGGATCACCGGACGCAATTACAATTAATGTATCACTGGTTTCAATATATCTCACTCCCACAAGGCTATCTCCTAAATATTTCATTGCAGCATAACAGGTGGCCAGTTTTGTATTGCTCGCGGGTACAAAATATTTATCACCCTGGTAATTGTACCAATATTTTCCGGTACCTGGTTCATATATACTGATGCCTGTATGTGCCGGTGTAAATGATTTGTTCTTCAAAATATCATTTTTTGCCAGCCGGCCGATTTGCTTTGAAGTTGAACAGGCAGAAAACAACAGATCTATTATAGCCATCCAAATCAAATAATTCTTTTTCATAGCCCAAATTACAAACAAATATTTTTCACAAGCAATCTGCTGCCTAAAATTATCCGCACCTAAATTGAAGTCTCCTTCGGAAGTATTCGCACTCTCCCCGGAGAGCGATTGGGGTAAGCTTTGGAAGCTTTTCGCATACAACGGGTTGGGTGAAGTTAAATTCTTAAATTTCTCATAACACAAGAGTACCTGTTTTCTATTTAGTACCTTCGCTTTTCTGTCATTTTGGCTATGAAATTTTTTCTGCACCAAATTTGACTAAGATAAATTTTTAAAATCATTCATTTAACCAGAATTATATATGTCCGGCTTTCTTTCAAAATTATTTGGCGGCAATAAAAGTGAAAAAGATGTTAAGATAATTACGCCCTACGTGGCTAAAATCAATGCATTTTTTGACGAATACCGATCTCTTTCCAATGATGACCTGCGCGGTAAGACCCTGGTGTTCAGACAACGGATAAAAGATCATCTGACAGATATTGATAATGAAATAAATGATAAAAAGGAGGCGGCGGAAAAGCTCGATCCCGCTGATATTTCCGGGAAGGATGGCATTTACCAGGAAGTAGATGCAATGGGCAAAGACAGGGATAAAAAAATTGAGGAGATACTTTTAGATATTTTACCCGAAGCCTTTGCAGTAGTAAAAGAAACGGCACGCCGCTTTAAAGAAAATGCGGAGCTGGAATCCACGGCTACTGAACTGGATAAAACATTCAGCATAACAAAAAATTATATAAGGGTTGAAGGTGATAACGCTATTTATAAAAACACATGGCCTGCCGGTGGAAGCGATATAACCTGGAACATGATCCATTATGATGTACAGCTTATCGGCGGCATTGTATTGCACGAAGGTAAGATTGCAGAGATGGCTACCGGTGAAGGTAAAACGCTTGTATCGACATTGCCCGCATATCTTAATGCATTGGCGGGCGAAGGCGTGCATATTGTAACCGTGAACGATTACCTCGCCCGCAGGGATAGCGAATGGAACGGAACTTTATTTGAATGGCTGGGGCTTACGGTGGATTGTATTGACAAGCATGAGCCCAACAGTGATGACCGCCGCAAAGCATACAACAGCGATATTGTTTATGGCACCAATAATGAATTTGGCTTTGATTACCTCCGTGATAATATGGTTCACTCGCCCGATGAAATGGTTCAGCGCAAACATCATTTTGCCATGGTGGATGAGGTAGATAGTGTATTGATCGATGATGC
>JBDTZL010000152.1:0-14016 GCA_040005125.1 Ginsengibacter sp. | reverse complement strand
TCTTTAAGCCACTTACCTTCGTGCGCCGCTTTATTCTTGTCAGGAATTTTCCTGATAAGCATTATTGAAGAAGCAATTACAAGCTCCGCAACAGAACGTGTATTGGAATACGGAGCATTGAAAACAGTGATTCCCTTTTTGGTAGCCGCTAAAATATCCACCTGGTTTGTACCAATGCAAAAGCAGCCTATAGCCTGCAGCCTGGTAGCATGGCTTAATACCTCGTTAGTAATTTTTGATTTGGAACGGATACCGAGCAAATGCACATTCTTAATTTCCTTTATCAGGTCAGTTTCGTTTAAAGCTCCGGAAATTCGCTTCACAGAAGCATACCCTGCATCGGAAAACTTTTTTGCAGCTGTTACATTTATATTTTCCAGGAAGAGAATATTTATTTTTTCTTTTGGATAACTTGTCGTTTTTTTATCAGCCATATAAATTTTGTATTGTAATATTGCAAATATAGCCCCTTAATCCATTGAATTTTTTGTAATGAGTATCTGTAGATTTTTTTTTATTCCAATATTCTTTTCTTTGATTTTTGTGACCTGCAAATCCGGCTCAGGAAAGAAATTAACAAATAATTTTACTGATTCGCTTCCTTCTTATATTCCCCCTGCACCGGGTGAAATTTCCAGGCAGGATTTTGAAAGGTATTATAATGCCGTGAAAGACTTTTATGATAAAGATTTTGTTGGGCACGGATTTAACGGTTCCATTATTGTCGCAAAAAAAGGTCGGGTTATTTTTGAAGATTATCATGGTTATTCTAACCTGTTCAAAAAAGATTCCCTTACTTCACACAGCGCATTCCATCTCGCTTCTATTTCAAAAACATTTACTGCAATGGCCACCTTAAAACTGGTAGAAATGGGGAAAGTAAGTCTAGATGATGATGTTAAAAAATTTTTTCCGGGCTTTCCTTATGATAATGTCAGCGTAAAATTATTATTAAGTCACAGGAGTGGCCTCCCGAATTATATTTATTTCATGGAAAAACTTGGGTGGAATCATTTGCAATATTGCAGCAATGAAGACGTGCTCGCTTATCTTATTAAATTCAAACCTCCAATTACCAACCAGCCGGGAACACATTTTGAGTACTGCAATACCAACTATGCATTGCTGGGTTTAATTATTGAAAAAGCATCGGGCAAAAGCTATGCTGATTTTCTGCAAACGAATTTCTTTACTCCACTTCAAATGAATGATACTTATGTTTTCAATATGACAGATAGTGCCAAAGCAATGCCGTCATTCGACTGGAGGGGAAGGCTGGAAAAATTAACCTATTTAGATACGGGATTTGGCGATAAAAATATTTACAGCACTCCGGAAGATTTATTAAAGTGGGACCAGGCATTATACACTAACCAGATCTTTACCGCAAAAACCCTTGAGGAAGCGTATACTCCTTACAGTAATGAAAAACGCGGTATAAGAAACTATGGATATGGATGGCGAATGAATGTTTATCCCAACGGAAAGAAGATTATTTACCATAATGGATGGTGGCATGGTAATAATACCGTTTTTATAAGAATGATCCAGGATTCTGTTACAATAATTGTTTTGGGAAACAAATACAACCGTACAATCTACGAGGCTAAAAAGATGGCTGAAATATTTGACGCGTCATCTGTACTGGAAGATGAAGAGAAACCTGGTGGCACAAAAGAGTTTAACTCAGTGGTTGAGAATTCTGATTCACTTGTATCAAAAAAAACCGCGCCTGTAAAACACCGGAATGCTAAAATTAAGTTAAGAAAAAGAAAAAGACATTAGGAGGATTTTGTAATCCTGTTGAATATCTCCACAATCCCTTCCTATACCAAAACAAATTTTACCACATATATCGGATTATAATCTTCAATTCGGTAATTAAAGTTCATTAGTAAATGCCTCTCCAGGGAGAATGATTTTATACTGCTTACCTTTGCCCGCATTAAATGAAAACGAAAAATCTTAAAAGAGATAAGGTAAACATCATTACCCTGGGTTGCAGCAAAAATCTTGTTGACAGCGAAGTGCTTAGCGGTCAGCTCGCAGCTGCCGATGTGGACGTGAGGCATGAAAGTAAAAAAAGGGATCATAATGTTGTAGTTATAAATACCTGTGGGTTTATTGATAAAGCAAAGGAAGAAAGCATCAACACGATCCTTGAACAGGTAGAATTGAAGAAACGCGGCAAACTGGACAAAGTATATGTCACCGGCTGCCTTAGTGAACGCTATAAAGAAAATCTTGAAGATGAAATTCCGGAGGTAGATGCTTTTTTCGGAACGATGGAATTGCCTTTTCTCCTGAAAAAATTTGATGTTGACTACAAAGCAGAATTACTGGGCGAACGATTACTAAGCACACCTAACCACTACGCGTACCTGAAAATAAGCGAAGGCTGCAATCGCACTTGCTCTTTTTGTGCCATCCCCCTGATGAGAGGAAAGCATATAAGCCGTTCTATTGAATCATTGGTGACAGAGGCGACAAATTTAGTGAGGCGTGGAGTAAAAGAAATTATGCTGATCGCACAGGAGCTTACCTATTATGGATTGGATATTTACAAAAAAAGAGAGCTTCCCCGGTTATTGCACGCCCTGGCAGACATTGAAGGACTGCATTGGATAAGGCTTCATTATGCTTATCCGTCAAAATTCCCGATGGAAATTATTGATGCCATGAAAGCACGTGAAAATATTTGCAACTATCTCGATATGCCTTTACAACATGCCAGCAATAAAATGCTACGCGCTATGAAAAGACAAATTACAAGAGAAGAAATGGAAGATATCATTGGAACTATAAAAAATAAAATTCCGGGAATATGTCTCAGAACTACACTTATCAGCGGCTTTCCCGGTGAAACACCCGATGATGTTGAAGAACTCAAAGCCTTTCTTAAAAAAATAGAGTTTGACCGGGTAGGCATCTTTACCTATTCTCATGAAGAGAATACCTCAGCATATCAATTGGAAGATAATATTGATGAAGAAGTGAAAGAACAAAGGGCACAGGAAATTATGGAGGTACAACAGGAGATATCTTATCAAAAAAATAGAGATAAAATTGGGAAGACATACAAAGTAATCATTGATAAAAAAGAGGCCGGAAAATATCTTGGGCGTACGGAGTTTGACAGTGTAGAAGTAGATAACGAAGTCATCATTCATTCTGAGAATAAATTATACCCCGGCGATTTTGTGAATGTAAAAATCACCAATGCATTTGATTATGACCTCGAAGGCGAGGTAGAGACGCCATGCATGGCGTCTCTATGACCCGGATAACGTAGAGACGCCACGCATGGCGTCTCTACAATAAAAACCGGATAATAACGCAGTAATATTTTTATTTATGGCAACATCTCTCCCGTCGACCTGTATAAGCTAAGCATTTTCTTAAAAAATCAATTAAAAAATAGTGGAGAAAACCCCAACAATTATTTCAATACCTGCGAAAGAAATGCAGGAGCGCTTTACAGATATTTTAGTAAAAGAAGGATTTACACAGGACAAGGCTTTACAATGTGCAGAAATTTTTACAGGTAATAGCGTCGATGGAATTTATACGCATGGCGTCAATCGTTTTCCAAGATTTGTTCAATACATAAAAAAAGAATTTGTAAAAGTGGATGCAATACCCTCCCTGGAAAATAAATACGGTGGCATGGAGCAATGGAATGGCAACCTGGGCCCGGGTATTTTGAATGCAATACATGCAACAGAGAGCGTTATGAGACTGGCAAAGCAAAATGGTATAGGTTGTGTGGCATTGAGTAACACCAATCACTGGATGCGTGGCGGTTCCTACGGCTGGCAGGCAGCCAAAGAAGGCTATGTATTTATTGGCTGGACAAATACCATTGCCAACATGCCTGCCTGGGGAGCAAAGGATGCAAGGCTCGGCAATAACCCGTTGGTGATGGCACTACCATACCATGAAGAAGCAATTGTGCTGGATATGGCCATGTCTCAATATTCTTATGGTGCCCTGGAATTATCGACCCTTAAAAATGAAACGCTTTCGGTATATGGTGGGTTTGATACTGAAGGGACATTAACCAAAAATCCTTCTGCGATTCTTGCATCAAATAATCCATTACCTATTGGCTACTGGAAAGGTTCAGGTTTGGCATTGCTTCTTGACCTGTTGGCAACGATCCTATCAGGTGGGTTGGCCACGCACGAAATAAGTAAGAAAGAAGCTGAATACGGCTTGTCACAGGTGTTTATCGCTATTGATATTTCAAAACCCGGTAATCATTCATCTGTTACAAAAATTATTGACGGAATCATAAATGATTATCATCAATCATTGCCAACAGACGAGTCAAAGAAAATAATATATCCGGGCGAACGGGTTTTATTTACAAGAAAAAATAATCTTGCCAATGGCATACCTGTCATGAAGAAAGTCTGGGATGAAATCAGCTTGTTGTAATTGAAGTTATTTTTTACCGGTAATCTATTCAATGAATTTCTGGTAATATCTCCAATTAGAAAATCTATATTTTTTATCGTTGTTCTCCGGCTAAACGACTTAAGCCCTTGCATGGCTTGACCTCACCCCCAACCCCCTCTCCGGGGAGAGGGGGCTTAAAACGCCCAGCCACAAATGGTTTGACGAAATATAACCAATTTTAGTCAATAGCGCTTTTTTATTTCAGGGCATAAAAAATATGAAACCGCACAGACGGAACAAGGTCTCGCAAAACCTATAATATACAAAATTCATCAGTTCCGGTGGATATACTATATCTGTTGGTAGTGTTCTCAGTTTAAATTTTTATTCTTTTTTAAGTTCTAATCCTTCGTTTAGTATATCGTTATTCTCTTTTAATTTATTGAGCAACTCAATTACATCTTTCTCACGATAGACAATCTGGTCTGTATTCTCTTCATTTGCTATTTCTGCATGTGCATGAATAGCAGTTAACAATTCACTAAGTTTACTTTTTTTAAGTATTATAGCAGGCATATCTTTAATTTTAACCTGTTAGTTTTATTATATCCTCAATACTCACAAGCCTTTATTCATGTTTAGCAAAGTCATCTGCTAACGCATTCAATTCGGCAACGGAGAGGCTTTTAATTCCTTCATCTATTACCATACGAAAACGGAAAGTAACAGATTCTCCTTTTTGCAGCTGAAGATTTTTAAACGACTTACCATTTGTAAATATTTTTTCTCCCAATGGATTGGCTGAAAATAAACCATAGCCCCTGGCATGCCAGAAAGTTGGATAGTTGGGATTTTTAGGATGATCAATGATGGCAATACTTATCGAGTCATTTCCCATTTTACCATACACTTTGCACCATCTGCCTCTTGTGCTCCAGGCGCTATCACCTTGTTTGCCCTCACTGGTTAAGTAATTGCCATTAGCAATATGGTCTGTTCCACCTTTTACAACAGTTATATTACCTTTATTATCCGTGAATTCCTGGTCTTTATCGGTTGGTATTTGTAGCGCATGAGCAAGCCTTATCCCATATAAGCCATCTTTGGCATCAGTAAAGAGTACAGTTGTATCGGCAGTTAAGACCGTTACCCTGTCTATGATCCGTTGATGCGCCGTGCCACTAAACTCCAAACGGGTAGTCTCTTCGAGCAACACTTTATTCTGCTCATTGGTCCAGTTGGCGTGATAGGATATTGTTCCTTTCGTGCCCCCGGATGTTTTGATAATCTTATCTGTTTTGATCCATCCATATAAATGTTTTTTTTCTTTTGGAATAGCGTACGAATTATTCCAGAAATCCAATCCATTTACATTTTCAAATGTGAACCATATCCCAATGTGATGCGGGTGATCGGTGGCATCGCCCGGTTGGGTATCTAACGGAAAGCCTCTCGTAACAATAGTTCCATTGGCCGCATGCACCGGGTATAATACCGGTTTTTCCAAGCTATCAGGATATAGAAAAGTGGTAAATAATTTGTCCTCTACAAAAACATCAATCTTATTTTCCCGTGCTGATTTTACAACCTGCACCATTTCTTTTTTTTGGGCAAATGATACAGAAAAAAAGATCATTGCCACCATGGTCAAAGTAAAATATTGTAACGGATATTTCATAAAATTTTTTTTGTAAATATTAGTTTTTGGGTATTTTAAGCATATGATTTTTGAAGGGCCTAACAGGTTTTAAAAACCTGTTAATAGGTCTGTTAATATCCAGACCAGAAATGGAATATGGCTAAAGTTGCCTGGCCTCTTAAAGTGGCCTGACACCTGAGATTGCCCCATTGCTGATTAAAGAATCTATAGCTGAATGGCTGCGGGATAGAAGCGGAAAGCACGGTGAAGGCTTTGTGTGTTAGCCTGCGCCGGACTTGCAGCGAATAGCCCGTACTATAGCTGAGCAATGAACTAACGATGACAGCCCCACGAAAAAAAATCCGGGCAAACCCCGGGGGATTTTATGAGCGAGGCAAAAATTATTTCTACTGTTTTAAAAAGAACTTTAATATTTAAATACCTTACCACCCACCATTACTTCCTGTGTATTTTCATCAAACGTCGCTTTTAAACCTGTATGCGATGCTGCGGTCGTCATCATATTTGCGATAGAATGGCTATAGCCCGCTTCAACAGGCGCATGAGGTTGCTCGCGGCTGCGAACACATTCCATCCAGTTACGAACATGATTTGATGTAAGTGTATCCCCGCCGGTATTAGCAGAAGCCACTACTTTTTCTACTGCAGATAAACTCAATTCAGGTAATAAATTCGGCTGCATATTCATATCATCGGCAAATCTTTTTGTCAGTCCGCCATTGGAAGAAACTTTGTTGGTAATCAAATTTAATTCCCCGCCATTGGAATAATAAATCTCTGCCGGGTTCTCATCGCCATTGTCCATACGGGATGCAAACGTTACCTGGAAACCTGTTGATGGATCGTCAGCCGGGCCGTAATCAAAAACGGCCGTTATTGTATCCCAGTTTTTTCTTCCGTCTTTCCACATATAAATTCCTCCATTGGCCACTACACTGCGTGGATGCTTCAAACCGCTAAACCAATGTACAGTATCTATCTGGTGACTCATCCATTGCCCGGGAAGCCCTGATGAATACGGCCAAAACAAACGAAACTCGAGGTATTTCCGGGGATCAAACGTGTCATCGGGCCTGTTCAATAAAAACCTTTTCCAGTCAGTATCTTCTTCTTTTAGCTGCTTTACCAAAGCCGGCCTGCGCCAGCGTCCCGGCTGGTTTACGTTCCACGTTAATTCAACCATTTTTATAGGGCCGAACTTACCTGATTGTATAAATTCGCTGGCGGCTTTGTAGTTGGCGCCACTTCTTCTTTGCGATCCTATCTGCACGATCCTGCCTGAAGCTTTGATCGCTTTAAGGGCGGCCCGGTTATCTTCCATTGTTTCCGCAAATGGTTTTTCCACATATGCATCACAACCTGCGTTCACGGCTTCTATCGCGTGCGATGCATGTTGAAAATCTGCCGTACTTACGAATACTGCATCCACCAGCTTTTTATCATACATCTCTTCATTGTTGCGGCAGGCGATAATATCATGCTGCATTTTTTCTTTCCATATTCCGGTGCCTTCCTCTCGCCTCTTCTTCCATATATCTGAAACGGCTACTACATCAAAATTCAATTCTTTATAATGATTCATAAACGAAGGAATGTGTGAACTTCTATGCCTGTCGGAGAAGCCGACCACACCTACCCGTACCCGGTCGTTGGCCCCGATAATATTGCGGTAGCTTTTGGCGCTGAAGGCAGAAGCTCCAATATAAACACCTGCTGTGGTGATCGCTGTTTTTTTTATAAAATCACGTCGTGACTGTTGCATATGCAATCGTTTAAGAAGTAAATAATTATGATTACCCAATGATTAAAGCTATTAATTTTTTGGGGTTGGAAGTACTTTTTTTACAGGAATTCTTTTTAAGCCCTGAAAGGGCGGTATATGCTAACATAGGGTGCAGCCCTATGAGGTAGCGAAGCTACTCAGCGAAATAAAGTGGCAAAACCCACTCACGGCCCCGCGAATAGCGAGGCTACTCAACACTCACAGAAGATGTAGTAGCGAACTGATTAGTCCCATACATATCGCTCATCATACGCAAGTTTGTATTTCTCAAGAAGCGCTCTAAATTCATCCTGGAAATTCATTTTTCTACGCAGGAATTTTCTTTAGCCCTGAAAGGGCGGTATATGCCAGCATAGGGTGCAGCCCTATGAGGTAGCGAAGCTACCCAGTGATATGAAGCGGCAAAGCCTATTCATAGCCCTGCGAAATAGCGAAGCTACTCAACACTCACAGGTAACGCAGTAGCGAACTCATTAGTCCCATACATATCGCTCATCACACTCAACTTTGTATTTCTTAAGAAGCCCTCTAAATTCTTTTTTCTATGCAGGAATTTTCTTCGAGCCCTGAAAGGGCGGTATATGCCAGCATAGGGTGCAGCCCTATGGGGTAGCGAAGATACCCAGTGATATGAAGCGGCAAAGCCTATTCATAGCCCTGCGAAATAGTGAAACTACTCAACACTCACAGAAGATGTAGTAGCGAACTGATTAGTCCCATACATATCGCTCATCATACGCAACTTTGTATTTCTTAAGAAGCCCTCTAAATTCATCCTGGAAAGTATTTGTTCTGTGATGTTCCTTTTGGGCGGCGATGTAATTAATCACAGCATCAACCTGCGTAGGGCTTACAGAGAACGCGCCATAGCCATTCTGCCAGTAGAAATCTTTTAAATCATCTCCTTTTGTTTTCATCCATTTTGATGAATGTGATTTCACTTCTTCCAACAAGTTCATGAGAGCCATCTTTTTCGATAACATGCACAGTATATGAACATGGTCGGTATAGCCGCCAATTTTTATTGGATGACACTCAAAGATTTTACAAATGCTGCCCAAATATGCGTAGAGCTCTTGTTCGACCGGTTCATGTATGAGGGGTTGACGGTGCTTCGTGCTGAACACAACGTGTATGTAGTTTTTTACGAGTGACTGGCTCATGTTGTTTTTTTAAAGGGTTATGCGGGGCATAGTCACAGGGCTGCGCCGTGTTAGTGTATATCGCCCTTTTAGGGCCGCGATCTTTATTATTCTTTCTTTTTCACAGGGCTGCACCCTATGTTAGCATATGGCGCCCTTTCAGGGCTGTTCGTGTTAGCGCGAATTTTTTATTGAGCCGCGATCTTTATTATTCCTTATTTTTCACAGGGCTGCGCCTTGTGTTGGAATATACCGTCCTTTAAGGGCTTTGACCCGCTTAGGCACAGTTTTTCATGGAATAGGCGAATGTTTAGCATAAAATTACTAATATTATTAGTATTACCAAAAAAGCTAAGGGGTATTTACGATATGATCAATTATTACCTAATTATATTTGTGACAGTAAATGCCTTCTTAAAACTTGCTATTACAGTGACACATTTCCGGATAGCGGAATTTTTTCAACCAACATTTTATTTTCCTGTTTGTCATAATAGGTGCATGTCATTTCGTTCATGTGCACAGTCCATTTTTCAACCCCTGTTTCGGCTGAATGTTGGCAAAACGCCATATAATCTGCTTGACCTTGCTGGTGAATTTTTAAGTAGTGATGAAATTCTTCTTTGTTGTTCTCTTCGGCAACTTTCATAGCGGGATAATTTGCTTCGGATTGAGCCTCAAAATTATCTTTTCCAAAATAAACACTATGACCGTCGCCTACATAGGTATCATAACTTACTACTCCTATACTGGTAAGGTCTTGCACATACTTTGGAAAATCTGCCCCACTTTTTACTTTTGAGTGGGTTTCTTTAAATTGATCGATTGTAAACATATTTATTATTTGTAAATTTTCAGCAACCATGAGCGTCTGCAATTCTTTCTAATAGTGTTAGTGGGTTTTGGCCATGAAACTCCGGGATATGCCTATTTTCTTTCTTTCAAAATCAATTTCCATTTTTCAGTTTCAGCATACTCTTTAATGATCTTGTTCCTGTCAACAAGTAATTTCTTTAAATAATTATTAAGAAAAATTTTGTCGGCGAGTTTGCCAATATATCCGAAAGGTGATTGAAATTTAAAAACATCCTTCATAATCACCTTGCCATCTCCACTCTCAAAAAAATGATCGTGGACAATATATTTGAATGCTCCTTGCTGTTGTTCATCTCTGAAATGAAACGGCCTGTCCAATGCTGTAATTTTAGACGTCAGTTTTTGCCTGATTCCAAAATGGGTTGCCTGCCAGGTTACAAATTCACCCAGGTTTATTAGCCCACTCGTTTTGCCATCAATTGCTTTTTCATTAGTTCGAATGGTCGAAATCCGGTGCAGGTCAATACTTCTTGATAAGTCAAAACAAGTTTCAATACCAGATTTTATTTGTGTTTCTAATTCTATTGCTGCCATTTGTTAGTTGCCGGTTTCTGTTATGTAAAGTCGTTAATCCTATATTTACCCTGCTAAAATAGTCTATTGCCCCGGTCGGCAAAATAAGCGAGCTTCGAAACCACTTATCATTTTTAATTTTTCTCTATTGAGATACTATCATAGCTTTCTCAGAATTTTTTCCGTATATCTTTGCTCCTCAAAAAATAACAGATCATAAAGGAAGTTAAAAAGTATAGATGAAACAGGCATTCCAACCCACATATGTACCTTATTCTGAAACAGGGAAGTTTTCAAAAATTGTTGTAGATTATATTGATCAGCCGGGAAACCTGGAGAATTTTTTTGAACATCCTGTAAGCATCGAAGGAATTAAAGCATCTGTTCTTCAAAGAAAAAAATTCAATACAAACCGGCGGTTACTTGTAGAGCAGTTACAAAATCAATATGAAAGTATACAGGACAGCGATATTGTACAAGCCAATATTGATGCACTTTTACAGGAGAATACTTTTACCGTTTGCACTGCCCACCAGCCAAATATCTTTACCGGGCATTTGTATTTTGTATATAAAATTCTTCACACTATAAAACTTGCCGATGAATTAAAAAAGCAACTGCCACAATATAATTTCGTGCCTGTTTTTTTCATGGGAAGTGAGGATGCCGACCTTGAAGAACTGAATCATGTGATTGTTGATGGCAAAAAATATGAATGGCAAACAAAACAAACCGGCGCTGTAGGAAGAATGAATGTGGATGATGACTTACTCAAACTAATTGATGAAATCGAAGGCAGATTATCGGTTGAAAAATTTGGGAAAGACTTAATTGACCTGTTGAAAAAATGCTTTCAAAAAAATTCAACAATTCAACAATCAACTTTTTTACTGGTACACCATCTTTTCAAAAGTCTTGGACTAATTGTGCTTTTGCCGGATAATGAAGCTCTTAAAAAAGCGATGGCTCCTGTTTTCGAAGAAGACATTTTTAAAAACACCTCATCGGAAATTGTAAGTAAATCTTCAGAAAAATTATCGCAGAAATACCAGGTGCAGGCACACCCGCGGGAAATCAATCTGTTTTATCTGAAAGACAATATCCGTAACAGAATTGTCCATTTTAAAGATCAGTTTATAGTTCATGGAACCGATATTGTTTTTACAAAAGATGGATTAAAAACTGAACTGGTGAATCATCCCGGGCGGTTTAGCCCCAATGTAATTCTGAGAGGACTTTACCAGGAAATGATTTTACCAAACATTGCTTTCATTGGTGGCGGTGGGGAAATTGCCTACTGGCTGGAATTAAAGGATTTATTTATTTATTATAAGGTTCCATTCCCATTATTGATTGTGAGAAATTCCTTCGTGATAATTGAAAAGAAGTATTGTAAATTATTGGAGAAATTGAATTTGACATCCCGTGATTTATTCAGGGGTAAACATGCTTTGCTGAATGATATCGTTGCCAGGCAAACCACTCATCGCTTATCAATCGATGATGAAAAATTGCAAATGCAAAAAGTATATACTTCCATAAAAATGACTGTAAAAGCAATTGATGTTACACTTGAGCAACATGTTGAAGCGCTTGAGACAACAAATATTAAAAAATTATTAGCATTGGAAAAAAAATTGCTCCGCGCAGAAAAGCGGAAATTCGGAGACCAGGAAAATCAGCTTGCAAAAATATTTTCTGCGTTATTCCCAGATGGAAATTTACAGGAACGTACCGAAAATTTTATGCTCTACTATGCAAAGTATGAAAGTAGTTTTTTTGAAATGCTTTATGATAATTCATTGTCGCTCAGGCAAGAGTTTTGTTTGATAGAAGAGGAAGCAGCCGAGGACCCTTCCAAAAGACAGAAATAAGCGTCGCATTTTAAATAATCACAACGTTTAGTTCCATTCTAAACTTTCTAAACTTATAGTAAACTTCCTACAATTTTAATCTCCCGCTAAACCTGCTAAACTATTTTAAGAATGCTTAGAACATAGTCATAACGCTTAATTATTTTCTTTCTTCACCTTAGCCGCTTTCGCTTCCACTTCTTCCTTCATTTCGTTCTTAAAGTTCAACAGCTTTTGTGTAAGGGAAGCATCCGCAATTGCTAAAATTTCAACCGCTAAAATCCCGGCATTTTTTGCAGCGTTTAATGCTACTGTTGCAACCGGAACACCGTTGGGCATTTGCAAAATAGATAGAACAGAATCCCATCCATCCAGGGAATTGGAAGATTTTATGGGGACACCGATTACCGGCAATATTGTAAGTGAAGCAACCATACCCGGCAAATGCGCCGCCCCTCCGGCTCCTGCAATAATAACCTTTAAACCTCTGCTGTGCGCTAATGTTGCATATTCAACCATACGTACGGGCGTTCGATGTGCTGAAACAATTGTAAGTTCAAATTCGACACCGAACTTTTTTAAAATTTCCGCTGCAGCATCCATCACTTTCAAATCACTGTCGCTGCCCATAATAATTCCTACAACAGGTTCCATTCGTTTCATAATTAAAAAACAAAGAAACACTTTTTTCAGGCGTGTTTTTATATTAGGAAATTTAAAATTTAAAATAATCGCAGTATTATTATTTTTTTAGCGTCCAATGAAAACATTTCCTGTAAACAGTGTGGTATAAGTATTTCTATTTTTTAATATTTCCATATTTTTAATATTTCTATATTTGATCTTTTTTTCCAAAATGTTATGCATGTCTTTGACCAATACCCGCTTTCCTTTTCTTTTACTTATTATTTTTCCGGCTGTTATGCTGGCATCCTGCAAAAGCAAACCTGCGGTTCCCAAACAAACGCCTAACCTACCTACTATAGTGGATGTAATGGTTGCTTCATTGGAAAAAGTTGATAATACCATTGAAGCCAGTGGAACTGTAATAGCCAACGAAAATGTGGAATTGCATCCCGATGGTAGTGGCATATTAACTTATTTAAATATTCCTGAAGGGAAGTATGTAACAAAGGGAACAGTGCTGGCAAGAGTTAACAGTGCAGACCTGGCGGCACAATATCAAAAAAGTAAGGTACAACTTGATCTTGCCCAGGTAACCGAAGAACGATTAAAAAAATTGCTATCGGTAAGTGGTATTAATCAAAGCGATTACGACGTTGCTCTTAACCAGGTTAACAGCATTAAGGCGGATATGGCCTATACACAAACACTCATTGATAAAACTGTTATGCGGGTACCCTTTGATGGTACGTTGGGATTAAGGCAGGTAAGCCCCGGCGCGTATGTTACGCAAACTACAGTTATAGCAACATTGCAACAATTAGGGAAGGTTAAAATTGATTTTACACTTCCTGAGGAATACGGTGATCTTGTGAAAGTAGGTGGCATTGTGGATGTTGAAGTGGATGCAGCCAACCAGGTTCGACAGAAGGCCACGATCATTGCTATTGAACCACAGGCTAATTCGCAAACCCGAAACATAATAGTAAGGGCAATGCTGGCAGGAAAACCGGCCAATCCGGGGGCTTTTGTAAAAGTATATGTTGGCGCCACCGGTTCAGGAAAGATGGCTGTGATGGTTCCTACAAATACAATAATTCCAAATGACTTAAATAACCAGTTGATAGTAATAAAAAAGGGGAAGTCAAATTTCGTAAATATAAA
>JBDTZL010000179.1:0-14067 GCA_040005125.1 Ginsengibacter sp. | reverse complement strand
GTAATATCATTTCTGAAAGTCTTAAATGTGGTTCCATCAAACCTGTTAAGGCCATTGCGGGTACCAAACCACATAAAGCCCTTTTTATCCTGTATTATACAGGTGATGGTATTGCTTGACACCCCATCGTTCACCTGGTAGTTGCGGAAGTAATATGATTGAGCCTGCAGTAAATATGCAATACTAATAAGCAAAAACAGGAACAGCAATCTTTTTTTCAAAGCTATATGTTAAGTAATATACAGTTTATCAAAAATAGTTAAATGATGCATGAGTGAACTATGTTGAACTAAAATTGATACGATTTGAAAACAAGTTGGAACGCCCTGATTATTCTTTCAAAAAAAATAGAGTTTTCTTCGTTTTTAATTATTGCTTTTAATCTGCACAGATAATTATTTATAAAAACGATTGATTATTCTCAAAATTATTTTGATATGACATCTACTTACAAAAGCTATATTTTTTTATCATGTATCCTGTTATTATTTCCTTTTTTTAGCCAGGCACAGGCCGGGCTAATTAAAGGACAGGTACATTCCAAAGATGACAATACAGCTTTACCTGGTGTTTCTGTTCTTGTGCGGGGAACCGGTAAGGGGGCAAATACTGATGCAAATGGAAACTTTGAAATCCAGGCATCTGCAGGCGATGTGCTCGTTTTGTCTTCTGTAGGATATGATACGGCTGAAGTAGTAATAACCGGCAATACCTATATCGAGGCATTTTTAAATAATGTCGATAACGCATTACAGGAAGTTGTTGTGGTGGGTTATGGAACTGTAAAGAAAAAGGACTTAACCGGTGCCGTTTCTTCAGTAGATACCAAAGATTTTGCATCGTTGCCCGTTCCGAATGCGGGGGAGGCCATCGAAGGGAAAGCCGCAGGCGTGCAGGTTATTTCTTCGGGTTCGCCAGGCAGCAATGTTACTTTAAGGATACGCGGTGTTGGAACAATAAATGATGCTGATCCGCTGATAGTGATCGACGGTGTTCCTACAGATGCGCCACTTAATAACTTAAACCCCGATGACATAGCATCGTTTGATGTTTTAAAAGACGCCTCCGCCGGTGCGATATATGGCTCGAGGGGCGCTAATGGTGTTATCTTAATTACCACAAAAAAAGGCGCCAACGGTAAGGGCCATCTTTCATTTAACTTTTTTACCGGCTGGCAAAATGCAGCCAGGGTTGTAAAAATGCTCAATGCCCAACAATTTGCATCATTGAATAACGAGATGCTTACCAACGGCAATCAGGCCATAAATCCTGCTTTTGCAAACCCGGATACTTTAGGTGTAGGGACCAACTGGCTGGACGCCCTTTTTAGAACAGCACCTATGCAAAATTATTCATTGGCTTATTCCGGTGGTTCCGATAAATATAATTATTATGTTTCCGGTAGTGTGCTCGATCAAAAAGGAATTGTCATCAATACGGGGTATAAGCGGTATACGGTACAATTTAACAGCCAGGCAAAGGTGCTGGACTGGCTGAATTTTGGCAACAACCTCACCCTCACTGCAGATGAAAAACCCAGCGGCTCTTATGATATACGCAGCACCATGGCCGCCAATCCTGTTCAGCCGGTTTATAATAAAGATGGCACCTATTCAAATGTGACGGGCAATTCACTTTGGTATGGAGATATAACCAACCAGATCGGGACGTCCAACATCAATCAAAATAATACAAAAGGTTATAACGTTTTGGGTTCTATATATGCAGAAATTTCTTTGCTGCCTGGCTTGAAATTTAAAAGTACCGCCGGATTACAGGCAGAGTTTTTTGACAGCAAGAGTTGGGCGCCGGTTTATAATTTTCAGCCCAATCCCCAAACACAAGCTTATTTGTCTGAACAATTTAATAAAAGCCTTACTTATTTATGGGATAACTATTTTACTTACGATAAGATCATTGGATCAGACCATCACCTCACCCTACTTGCTGGTACCAGTGCTCAAAACAATAAATTTGATTATTTAAGTGGTAACAAAACAAATTTTCCGAGCAGTATAACACAACAATTAAATAGTGGAACAGGTACTGCAAACGTTGGAGGAGACGCTTCAGAATGGGCTTTGTTTTCTTATATGGGGAGAGTAAATTATGCATACCTCGATAAATATCTTGTTACCGCAACACTGAGGCGCGATGGCTCTTCACGCTTTGGCCAAAATAATAAGTACGGCACCTTTCCATCTGCTTCCGCGGCATGGAGAGTGTCAAAGGAAAATTTTTTTAAGCACGTAAATTTTATCAATGACCTGAAATTAAGAGCGGGCTATGGTGTTACCGGTAACCAGAATATTGGTAATTATTCATTCGCCTCAGCGCTCCAGATTGCCCAATACAATTTTAATGGAAATGTTGTAAGTACCGTGTATCCCCTTGTTTTACCAAATCCTGGTGTGCAGTGGGAACAGGTAGAGCAAAGCAATATCGGCATTGATGCCACTTTGTTCCACAACAGGATAAATCTTACCGTGGATGCCTACATAAAAAATACCTCTAAAATGCTTGTGCCTGCGGTGGTGCCTGTAACTACCGGCTATTCAAGTACCATCGTACCTTCTATCAATGCGGCCAAAATGCAAAACCAGGGAATAGAAATTACACTTTCCACTAAAAACCTGGTGGGTGCATTTTCATGGAACACTGATTTTAATATTTCATTTAATGAAAATAAAATACGCAGCCTTAACGACAGTACACCATTGTTTGTTGACAATTACGGGTTGAATGCAAATTTCGGTATTGACCAGGCAGGGCATCCGGCGAATGAATTCTATGGGTACGTAACCAATGGTATTTTTCAAATACAAAAAGATGTGGATAATCATGCCGTGCAACAGGCGGGGACCGACGCGCATAACAGCACCTCACCAGGCGACATAAGATTCATTGATTTAAATAACGACGGTGTGATCAATGCAGGCGACCGCACCTATATCGGTAACCCTAACCCAAAATTCATTTTTGCCATGAACAACAGTTTTGCCTATAAGGGTTTTGATCTGAACGTTTTTTTACAGGGCGTGTCGGGAAATAAAATTTTTAATGCCAATAATATTTACCAGGAAAGTATGTCGACTGCCGAAAATCAAACTGCACGCACATTGGATCGATGGGAAGGGGAGGGAACCAGTAATTATATGCCACGCGCGATTTATGGTGATCCCAATCAAAACTCCCGTGTTTCCACAAGATACATTGAAGATGGCTCCTACATGAGGATAAAAAATATCACATTGGGATATACATTCCCAAAACAAATTATACAACGAATAAGATTGTCATCACTCCGGTTATACGCTTCCTGCCAGAATGTGTACACCTTTACAAATTACAGCGGCTTTGATCCTGAAGTAGGCGTGAACGGTGTTGATTACAGTGTTTATCCCGTTACAAGAACAATCAGTGTTGGCATCAACTTAAATCTCTGAGAAATAAAAAACATACCATGAAAATTATTCAAATTATATTTTTTCTACTCATTGCATTATCTTTTGGAAGCTGCAAAAAATACCTGGATAAAGCCCCACTTGATACCATCAACTCTTCCAATTTTTTCCAGACCGCCGAAGATGCGATCAATGCAATCAATGGGGCGTATCAGCCTTTACAAAGGCCGAAACTTTACAACCTCCGCATGTGGACGTCAGATATATTTGCAGGCAACAGTGTTGTTGGCGCGGGCGGCGGTACGGATGGAATTGAAACTGTTGAAGAAGCAAATTTTACTACAGACGCAAGCAATGCCGGGGTACTTGATTTGTACCGGGGCCCTTATCCCGGGATACTGTCATGTAACCTGGTTATTAAAAATGTGCCGGGTATGAACATAGACACTACGCTGAGAAACAGGATAGTTGGTGAGGCGAAATTTTTGCGGGCAAATTATTACTTTATCCTTGTCCGTTATTTTGGCGATATACCTTTAATAATAGTGCCTCAAACGCCTTCGGATAATTTATATCCCGCACGAACGGCAAAAGCAGATGTGTACAATCAAATTATTGCTGATCTGAAAGACGCAATTAGCTTATTACCTCCAAAAGAAAATTATAAAGGTTCAGATTTCGGGCGTGCCTCTAAAGGCGCTGCAACAGGCACACTTGCAAAAGTATACCTTACATTAGGGAATTATGCCGATGTGGTACCTTTGTGCCAACAGGTCACCGCAATGGGGTATACATTAAATACAAATTATGCTGATAATTTTGACCCTGCGCATAAAAATTCTTCCGAGTCTCTTTTCGAAGTACAATATAGCGGCAACACTACTTTCGGTTTTTTTGATGACCTCAACCAGGCTTCATGGGCCAGCCCTTTTATGGGCCCACGGAATACAAATTTTGTTGGCGGGGCTTATGGTTGGAACCAGCCTACGCAGGAATTTGTGGACAATTATGAGGGTGGAGATGTAAGAAAAGATTTGACCATACTTTACCAGGGCTGTCCTGACTTTAACGGGAATGTTTATAACAGCTCCTATTCCACTACAGGCTATAATGTTCGAAAGTTTTTAGTGCCAACATCCGTGTCACCTCAATATAATACCAGCCCGCAGGACTTCCCTGTTCTGAGATATGCTGATGTTTTATTGATGGAGTCTGAGGTGCTCAATGAATTGGGGGAAACAGGCCAGGCAGAAGCGCCGCTAAATCTTGTTCGTGGGCGGGCAGGGTTGCCACCTATTCAAACAGGTTTATCCAAGGATAACTTCAGGAATGCAGTACTGCATGAAAGGCGTGTAGAACTGGCGTTTGAAGGGCAAAGATGGTTTGATATGATAAGGATAAATAATGGGCAATATGGCCTGGATTTTCTTCATTCGATCGGAAAGACAAATGCTACTTCAAAAAATTTGCTAATGCCTATTCCACAGGTAGAACGTGATGCGAATCCGAACCTTACACAAAACCCCGGTTATTAATTTAAAAATAAGATATTATGTATTTGCCATCGTACGCTACAAATGTTGAAAGGAATTTTTTTCAAAAAAGAAGGGTCATTGTATCTTCTTTATTTTTTCTTTCATGCATCGTTTTTTTCGGTTGTAAAAAAACAGAAAACTTTTCTCCTTCAGGAGTAAACGCGCCGCTGGCGCTCAACGCTTCTGATTCTTCCGTAGTATTAAATGAAGCGGATAAAAACAATACGGCGCTTACATTTAACTGGACGACGGGTTCTAATTATCGCAGCAGTTCTTCTATTGCTTATGTGCTGGAAATAGATAAAAAGGGAAATAATTTTGCCGCTGCCTTAAAAAATAATATTGGAAAATCAACTTATAATACCAATTATACGACAGGAGCATTAAACACTTTATTGCTAACTTATTGGGGAGCTGTACCCGGCAAGGCTGTTGCTCTTGAAGCAAGAATACATACCACCATTGGAGATGGAACTATCAAAGGAGATACTTCAACAAGTATTGAATTTTCAGTTACGCCATACCAGCCTGTTTCGGCCACTCTTTATATAACCGGTGATGCGACTGTTGGGGGCAATGACGCAAATGCTGCGGATTCCTTAGTTCCGGATGCATCTGTTCCGGGATTGTTTCATTACCAGGCAACGTTAACGCCGGGGCAATTTAAGTTTATCGTTAAACGTGGTTCATTGATTCCTTCTTACAACAGAGGTGCAGACAGTGCTCATCTCTTTTACAGGACTTTAGATAGTGATCCGGATAATACATTCTCCATTACATCCCCTAAAGTTTATAATATTGATGTTAATATTATCTCACTAACAATTACCATTACTGCCGCGGCGCTTCCAATATATTCACAACTGTGGATCGTAGGTGATGCAACACCAAACGGATGGAATATTGATAACCCGAACAAGATGAAATTGGACGCATTTAATCCCTATATCTTTCATTACAATGAAATACTGAATGCTGGAGAATTTAAAATGCCTACCGGTACAGGAAACTGGGGTGGTGATTTTTACAGGCCTTTAATCAATCATCCGCCGATTACAGATACCACGGCAGCGCTTGTATTTGGTAACACGAATCCTCCTGATGACAAATGGCAGATAACCACTGCAGGGCCGTATAAAATTTCTTTGAACATTTTATATAATTCAATTCATATAGTACCGTTCACGCCGTATACATCATTGTGGCTTGTAGGCGATGCGACACCCACAGGCTGGAATATTGATGCACCAACTCTGTTAACGCATGTAGCAGGAGATCCTTATACTTTTACTTATTCAGGGCCCTTGACTGTTGGAGAATTTAAAATTCCTGTAACGACTGGAAATTTTGGATGTGATTATTTCCGGCCTGTTATGAATCATCCGCCTGTTGCTGATACTACTGCTCCCTTTGTCGCACACGGAGCATCGCCTGCGGACGCGGATGATTATAAATGGAACATTACGGTTGCGGGGAATTATAAAATTACTTTTAACCAATTGTATGAAACTATTTCAATTAAACTTCAATAGCCTGGTTTATAAATAAAATATTATGATTATAAGGATTGCTATTTATTTATTTACCGGGTTTAGTTTTTTTTGTTGTAAAAAAGCCAGTAATACGGGTAATACCATAACTCCTTATTCAGGAGATACCACTATTTCTATAATGACTGATAAAGCCAGTTATAAACCTGGTGACCAGGTCTCTTTTTCTATGGATAAATCTTTACCTGCGACGGCTAAAATAAGGTACCGGCAGCTTGATCATGTTATTGCAGAAACAAATGTTTCGGGACTCACCTGGCAATGGATTGCCCCGTCGGCGGATTTTACGGGTTACATGGTAGATATATACAATCTTGAAAATGGAATAGAAAAAAATTACGGAAGTATTGCTGTGGATGTTTCCTCAGACTGGTCAAAATTTCCCCGATATGGGTTTCTTTCTGAATTCGGACAGCTAAGTAATACTCATATGGATTCTGTAATGAATACGCTTAATCATCTCCATGTAAACGGCCTGCAGTTTTATGATTGGGATTATGAGCATCACCAGCCGCTTGCCGGTACAGTGTCTAATCCTGCAGCAAACTGGAAAGACATTGCCAACCGGGATAGTTATAAATCCACGGTAGATTATTACATTTCTTCATCGCATACACATAACATGAAGGCCATGTCTTACAATCTTTGTTACGGAGCATTGAATGACGCATCTGCAGATGGAGTGGCTGACGCATGGTATATGTACAAAGATCAAAGTCACCAAACAAAGTATGCTCTGAACCTCCAGGCGCCTTTTAAAAGTAAGATTTACTTTTTAGATCCTTCTAATATCGCCTGGCAACAATATATCGCCGGCAAAACGCAGGATATGTATGATGTATATGCATTTGATGGTTATCATGTTGACCAGGTTGGCGATGTGGGAGATGTATATGCTTACAATGGAAATAAAATTGACCTGGCGCCAGGCTTTGGCTCTTTTCTCTCAGCAATGAAAACAGGTGCGCCTTCAAAAAAACTGGTGATGAATGCAGTAAATCAATTCGGGCAGCAAAACAGTATTGCTACATCGCCTGTTGATTTTCTATATACAGAAGTATGGGCGCCCAATGAAGGATATAAAGATCTTGCCGGCATTATTAAAGACAATGATACATGGGCAAATAGTACTAAGAGAAGTGTGTTGACTGCATATATGAATTATGACATAGCGAAGAGCAAAGGTTATTTTAATACACCGGGTGTTCTCTTAGCCGATGCAGTAATTTTTGCATTTGGTGGTGCGCATCTCGAAATGGGGGATCACATGTTATGCAATGAATATTTCCCTAATGCAAATCTGCAATTGAAGCCTGACCTGCAGCAAGGCCTTATACACTATTATGATTTTTTAACTGCCTATGAAAATTTGCTTCGTGACGGAGGCAGTTTTAATAACCCGAATATTACTTCTTCTGATGGAAAAACCAGGCTCAATAACTGGCCGCCACAAAATGGAAGTGTATCTGTAATTGGAAAAGGTATGGGTAACCGGCAGGTTATTCATCTTATCAATTTTGCAAACGCTTCCACTTTTGACTGGCGTGATACTAATGGAAGCCAAACGCTGCCCAATACACTTAAAAATATTTCTTACATACTTACTACAACCAGGCCGGTTACAAAATTATGGATGGCTTCGCCTGATATAAATGGCGGTGCACTGCAGCAAATTTCATTTACACAATCGGGTAATTCCGTTTCATTCTCTTTGCCTTCTTTGCAATATTGGGATATGGTTGTAGCTGATTTTTAGCCACTAATTTATAAAACTAAAAAAGGAATTAACCTGATAACTTTAATCGAGCAAATGTTTACTCAATGAATCGAATTATTATACTGGCTATAGTTACAATGGCCGGGATGTCTTCGCTGGTGAAGTCTTATGCGCAGCCTGGTTTGATTTTAGAAGCAGGTAAATACAAACTGTATCGTGACAGTATTGTGCAGGGTAAGTACACGGCAAAATCATTATCTGAGTCTGAACTTGTTTCTGATTACCAAAGCACTGCCAACGCATATAAAAGCCCCCTGATAAATTTTAAATTTAGCATCAACGGCAAGGACAATGAAATGGCGCCAGGTATGGATCATCATTTTACCTGTCTTTCTAAAGATGGGGAATGTGCAGTGCCCCTTATAAAATTTGGGACACAGTTAATAGACAATACCAGCCTGCCGGATAATACGTACCTGGCACCCAATACAAAACTCAGGATACGAGTTGACCTGGGAAATGTTTTTAATGATTTTGATAAGCAGGGTTATTATACTACAGTCAGGGGCGATAAAATTTACAAAGAAGATTTTAAGGGTGTGTATGTGGCGGGTAGCACTGCTCCGCTTATATGGGATTTTGATAACCTGGTGAACCATCCGCAACTTCAGTTAAAAGATGATGGAAACCATGTTTATGAAACTACATTATTGCTGAATGCACAGGAAGATGAAAAAAAAACGGATGCTCACTGGAAACTGTCGAAAGATATTTCGGCATTCCCGCAATACACCTCAGGCTATTCTATTTCTGATGCATTGTATAATATGTCGCTGGAGGAAATGATTAAGGCAGTTGAGCCGGACAGTACTTTCAGGACGGGTAAAGAATGGGCGGGTGTGTGGACGAGGGATATCAGTTACAGTATCATTCTTTCTATGGCGCATTTGCAACCACGCGTTGCCATGAAAAGCCTATTGCGCAAGGTAAATAAGAAAGGCCGTATTATACAGGACACTGGTACCGGTGGAGCCTGGCCCTGTTCTACCGACCGTATGATATGGGCAGTTGCGGCATGGGAAATTTATAAAGTAAGCGGTAATAAAGATTGGCTGGAACAAGCGTACCTTATCATCAAAAATTCTATCGATGACGATCTCAATGTGGTATATGATGCAGTAACAGGCCTTGTAAAAGGAGAATCATCTTTTCTTGACTGGCGCGAACAAACCTATCCTAAATGGATGCAGCCGGCGGATATTTTCCAAAGCGAATGTTTAGGCACTAATGCCGTGCATTACCAGGCTAATAAAGTGTTGTCTCAAATGGCAGCTATTTTAAAGCAACAAAAAATCGCAGATAAACATGCTGCTATTGCAACGCAAATAAAGAATGGCATCAATAAATATTTATGGTTGCCGGAGAAAGGTTATTACGCCCAGTATCTTTATGGAAGGAACTATAAAATTACATCACCCCGTTCCGAAGCTTTGGGCGAAGCGCTTTGTATTATTTGGGATATCGCAGATAAAGCAAAACAAAAACAAATAATTTCACACACACCTGTTACAGACTTTGGTATCACCTGTATTTATCCTCAGATACCCGGCATCCCGCCCTATCATAACAATGCCGTATGGCCATTTGTACAAACCTACTGGATGTGGGCCGCAGTTAAAGCCGGAAATGAAAAAGCGGTAATGAAAAGTATTGGAGATATTTATCGCCCAACGGCTATGTTTCTTACCAACAAAGAAAATTTTGTAGCTGAGAATGGTGATTTCGCCGGAACGCAAATCAATTCAAGTAACATGCTTTGGAGTTTATCAGGTGACATCAGTATTGTACATAAAGTATTTTTTGGAATACGTTTTAATACCAACGGTTTAGCTTTTGAACCCTTTGTGCCCAAGGCATTGAGTGGCAAGCGAAGCCTTACCAACTTTACATACAGGGATGCACTATTGAATATTACAATGGAAGGCTTTGGTAACAGGATTGCCTCTTTTACAATAGATGGAAAGCCTTCAAAACCTTTTGTTGATATAAATTTAAAAGGCACGCATGCTATTCATATAAAACTTGCCAATAATAGTTTTGGAGATAACACCATTAATAGCCAGCCGGTTTATTTTACATTACCTGCACCTGGTATTTCGTTGCAAGGCAATATGGTCAAATGGGATTCTGAAACGGATGCAGCAAATTACCGCATTTTGAAAAACGGTAAACAAATTGCTGAAACAAAAAAAACCACTTTTGCTGTTGCCAAAGATTTGTTTGCTGAATACCAGGTAATGGCAGTTGATAAAAACAAAGTAACCTCTTTTGCAAGTGAACCTGTTGTTTCAGCATCGGAAAAAAATGCACGGATATTCGAAGCGGAAACTTTTGCATCAAAGACTGGTTACAATTACAAAGGATTTTCCGGTAAAGGCTTTGTGGAGATCAGTACATCAGTAAACCGTATCCTTGAATTACCTGTAAACATTGAAAGCCAAGGATTATATACTATTGATTTTCGTTATGCTAATGGCAATGGCCCTGTTAATACGGAGAACAAATGTGCTATCAGGACAATCAAAGTGGATAATATTCAAAAGGGCACTATTGTGTTTCCTCAACGTGGAACGAATGAATGGAGCAATTGGGGTTACAGTAATTGCGTACAAGTACGTCTTGAAAAAGGCAAACATATTATTGCATTGTCTTTCGAAGATTTCAATGACAACATGAATGGTAATATTAACCGGGCCATGATAGATTATCTCAGAATAACCAGGATGGAAAATTAAAATCTGTAACAGATGTTACAAGACAATCTCTATGAAATTCTTTTAAAATCTATAGAGTGAAATAACAGTGAAGGTTCCTGGTACTCATTCGCCAGATATTAAAAAAACCTGCAGAAATTTATCCCTGCAGGTTTTTAATATCAGTGTTATGTTAGGTCTAAAATGACTCTAAGACTTAACACGTATTTTATGCACCAATCACACAAAACTTCGCTGCTTTTATTAATTCGGGTAATTCGCAGTAATTCGTGTAATAATATTACGGCGAAATATACTTAACACAGTATTAGTTTTAATAAGAAATTTAGAACCAGCTACCGGTCCACCTCTCATCATATTTATTACCCATCTTTCTTTTTCTTCTGGCTGCCTGCGCGCGGTGAATGAACATAGTAACAAGCATTAACGGCATGAACAATAGTGTAAATGGAGGAATACCCAACATTGATATCCATTTACCTCCAAAGTGCCTTCTCATAGGGCGTCTCAGTCTTTCAGCGATAAGATACATGCTTGGTACCATTATGAGAGTCATGAAAAATGCAAATGCAAGGCCGAATATAATTGTCCACGAAAGCGGCTTCCAGAAGCGCGCGCTGTCGCCTCCGAAAAATATGTGCGGGTCAAGATCTGCAAACATCGTAACGAAATTAATATTGAAGCCGATGGCAAGTGGAATCAATGCAAGTATTGCCGCAAGTGCAGTAAGCATTACAGGAATGATCCTTGTTTTGCCTGCCTGGATAACCGCTTCCCGTGTCTTCATGCCGCGTCCCCTTAATTCATCTGCAAATTCGATCACCAATATTCCATTCTTCACCACAATACCGGCAAGGCCAACAATACCAATACCTGTCATAACTACCGAAACTTCCATACCCGTAATTGCAAACCCAAGAAGCACACCAATAACACTAAATATGATTTCAGTTAATATAATTACCGATTTACCTACGGAATTGAACTGCAATACCAATATTAAAAGAATCAGCATGAGTGCAATTAGTAAAGCTTTAAAAAGAAATGCCCCCGTTTCAGCCTGTTGGGCTCCTTCACCTGTTTGGGTTATGTTAACTCCGTCACCTTTTTTAGTAAAGTTGTTTAAGGCAGTTGTAATTTTTTCATTTACATCTGTCGGCGTAAAACCTGTAAGCACATTGGAAAACAAAGTGATTACCCGCTTTACATTTTTTCTTTTGATGCTTCCGTAAGTACTGGTATAATCTACATCT
The DNA here is from genome assembly GCA_040005125.1 of Ginsengibacter sp. Classification (GTDB taxonomy): domain Bacteria; phylum Bacteroidota; class Bacteroidia; order Chitinophagales; family Chitinophagaceae; genus Ginsengibacter. Next base: position 1,834 of record JBDTZL010000179.1, on the reverse strand, counting down.
ACCAGGGTGCTGATGGGAATTTGTTTTATTTTACCCTGGTCTGCCTGGTCACGGAATACAATGTTCATGTTAAGTAATTCAGTGAGGCTTTTACGTTGTACTTCAGTATTCCTTAGCTGTATTTTATATTCGTCCTCACCATCTTTTATCTTTGAAACCTCACGGCCAAATAAAGCTGTACGCAACTGCTGGCCAATTTGAGATGTGGAAACACCGGCTGATAATGCGCGCTCACGGTTAACGGTAAGTGTAATTTCGGGATTCGTAAGATCTACGTCCATTTTTAATTCCTCAACGCCAGGTATCTGGAGGCTATCCAGGTAATATTTCAAAGATTTTGCGGTCGAAGTGAGTTTGTCAAAATCTTCGCTTTGCACTTCGATATTTATCTGGGGATCCGTCGGCGGGCCGCTTGCTTCCTGTGCCACCGCTATCTGTGCACCTGGAATTCCCTTTGTTACATTCCTTATTGAATCAAGGTAAGGTGCCGTAGACTTCCCATGTCTCTTTTCATATTCAACAAATGAAACCTGTACCCGTCCGAGGTTTGGCTGCGTGCTATTATCACCACTACTTGGGTCTGAGGCACCCACTGCCACGTTAGAAATAATACTTTCAACGATTGGATTGGGAGTTCTATTGGGCTCAAGAACTTTTGTAACTCTCTGCTCCATAACTTTTGTTATAGAATCGGTATAATCAACGCTGGTACCTACGGGCATTTTTAAATAGACATATATAAAATTGGGATCGCCCTTGGGAAAGAAAACTACGGGAACTTTTCTCATAGCAAAAAATAAAATAGAAATTATGAGCAGGCCAAAAGTCCCCAATAGCAACTTAACTGGTTTCCATCCTGTAAGGGCCCATTTTAGTAAAGTTTCATAACGTTTCATTATTGCAGGCAAAGCCTTGTTTTGAAACTTATGAATCAATCCATCAAAAACATACGTATTTACCAGTATCAACAAAGAAAATAGAATAAGAATGTTACCTAAAAATGGTACGTGAAATACATCGAACAGGATGCCGGCAGCAAGGAATATCCAAAAAGCGGGTCGTTTAAATACGTCCGATTTTCTTTTTGTTCCATGTTCGGAGTGGTTCATAAAATCTACAGCAAAAACGGGGTTCATTATGAACGCGACGACCAGGGAAGCCGTGAGGGTAAATATGAGCATCGTAGGAAGATAGATCATAAATTTCCCGATAATTCCCGGCCAGAAAAGTAAGGGGAAAAACGGCGCAAGCGTTGTGAGCGTACCGGAAAGCACCGGCACAAAAATCTCGCCGGCAGCCATTTTCGCAGAGGTAACCGCAGACAGCTTCCCTTTGTTTTCCACGAAAATCCGGTGGGTATTTTCTATTACCACTATAGCGTCATCCACAATAATTCCAAGGCCGAAGAGTAATGCAAACAGTACCATGAAATTTAAAGTAACATCAGATCCTGTTATTAATGCCGCCGCGGGTAAAAACAAAAATGCAACAAACATGCTTAGTGGTACTGACAGCGCTACGAAGAATGCATTGGTGACGCCCATAAAAAACATCAGGATGAGCAGCACCAGGATAAATCCTATTGCTATGGAGTTCACTAAATCATTAAACGAAGTTCTTGTAGCACGGCTCGAATCACCCGTTATCACCACTTTTAAATTTGAAGGAAAAATATTGCCTTTCATTTCCTCCACTGTTTTTTTCACTTCATCAGATGTCTCAATTAAATTTTCACCGGAACGTTTAATAATATTAAGTGTTACCACATTTTTGCCATTGAGCCGTGCATAGCTTTCACTGTTTTTTACGGTGTCTTTTATATTGGCGATATCTT
>JBDTZL010000420.1:0-41893 GCA_040005125.1 Ginsengibacter sp. | reverse complement strand
TGGCGTCGCAACAAAATACCCAGACGCCATGCATGGCGTCTCTACAAAATACCCCAGCGCCATGCATGGCGTCTCTACGAAATACCAGACGCCATGCATGGCGTCTCTACGAAATGCCCCGGCGACATGCATGGCATCGCAGCAAAATACCAGACGCATGTGCGGCGTCGCAACCACATAATATCGGACACGCCATGCATGGCGCCTTTCAAAATAAATGTAGCACACCATCAGCACGGTTCCAAAATTGGAATTTTAGTTCGCGGGATTGTATTTTATTACCATCTGAATGATTTTAAATAGTGAATAGGCAAAACGTCCGGAATAGGGGCCAATATGAATTTGGAAATTATATTGATTTTCACCAATCATTATAATTGAATGAGAATGATTGCGTATCAAAAGCATGTAACTTTACCAGTAACGTAACAATGTTCAAAATAATTATTATGAAATTCAGAACAATTTTTACAAAACTTATTGCTATATCCCTGTCGCTAATTGCTTCTTTTAACACATTATTTGCCCAGGAAATAGGGCTACAGTTGTACAGCCTGCGAAACGAATTTAAAACAGATGTACCCGGCACTCTTGCTAAAATAAAAGAATGGAACATACATCTTATAGAAGGCGGAGGTACTTATGGTCTGCCTGTTGAAGAATATAAAAAGTTGTTACAGCAAAATAACCTTCAAATGGTGAGTTATGGTGCAGATTTTAATGATTTAGCCAAAAATCCACAGGCAATAATAGATGACGCAAAAGCTTTCGGTGCAAAGTTTATCATGTGTGCATGGATCCCACACAAAGAAGGAGAATTTACTATTGATGACCTAAAAAAAGCGATAGATGTTTTTAGTACAGCGGGAAAATTAATCTCTGAAAATGGATTGAAATTTTGTTATCATCCCCATGGCTATGAATTCAGGCCGTATGAAAACGGAACATTGTTCGATTACATGGTGAAGAATACCGATCCAAAATATGTGAATTATGAAATGGATGTATTTTGGGTTAAGCAGCCGGGACAAGATCCGGTGATGCTACTTAAAAAATATCCAACCCGTTTCCTGATGTTACATTTAAAAGACAGGAAACCGGGAACTGAAGGAAATCAAAACGGCCGTGCGCCCGATGAATCAAATGTTGTTTTGGGCAAGGGTGATGTAGGTATAGCTGCCATAATGAAGGAAGCTAAAAAAATTGGAGTTAAGTACTATTTTATAGAAGACGAGTCTCCAATGTCGGTAGAACAAATACCACAAAGCCTGGATTTTCTTCGCGAGCTCAAATAAGAGCGAGGTTATAGGATTGGCAATTGTTCACAAAATAAACACCTGCGTAAAGCTAATAAGAAGTGAGTACGCTTCGGATTCTAAAGTAACCCGTAGCGCGAAATGTGTTTTTGTTTTATTACTCCGGCTGCTTTTGTATATCCTCCTTCTGCACCATCAATAAAATGAATATGGCCGTCATTCATATTACGAACATAGCATGACATCACCGATTCTATACTTACATACAAGCCATAAAATATTTCGCCTTCGAGTTCTATTTTGTTTAACGCAGTCTCCAGTAATTCCCGTTGATTTGCAGTACCGCAGATTACCGTATTAATTCTTCCATCAATAACCAGCGTATCCGACATATCGACCAGGTTATGCAGGTAGGCTTTCCCTTTTTTAGTTTTAAAATAAAAATAACCAAGCACCGTTTTTATCCAGTTTGTCAACAGATATAAAGTTCTAAAACCGCCCATACGTGCACGCATTTCCAATCCGATCTTTGCCAAAGTGCCTTTCAGTTTAAGCTTTCCTACGCTTATTGGTGTGCGGACTTGTGGCTCGCCGTATATTGCATCCAGGCTATCTATCACTTTTTTAAATGCCGTTGCCTGCCTTACGCCTTCACGGGCTATAACTAATAAACTGACTACCTCCGAAAAATTTTCCGGTGGTTTTATTCTGTCCCACCGGCATTGCATACCACTCAGGTCCAGTTCATTTTCTGCAGGCATGAGGGATGCAAACATATAATCGGGGCCTTTGATCTTTTTTTCAGCATAGATTAGTCCATCGCCTAATAATACAGGAATAGCAAATAGCCCGGAGGTTCTTAATTTGCTGATGTTAAGAGCATGTCCCACCCCATAAATCTCTGCCACTGCTACGTGGCCTACCCGCAAGTCAAGATTGAAATTAGTTTTTGTATTCTCCCTGTGCTGATGCAGCGCCTGTATAATAGCATCTAACAGCGTGGGTGGTATAATGAACGTGGCGCCATCGCCACCAAAAAAGAAAGGCACAGTAAGGCTAGATTTATAGGCAATGTTAAGCACCGCGACAATACTCCCGGTGGCAACCAGGTTTATTGTTTCATGCAAACCTTGTTGTACAGCTGCGGTAGAATTTTTTACGTCTGTAATTACAACGTGCCAGTTGCCGGGGATCTGGAAAAAAAGATGCTCCTCTGTCAAAAGATCGCTGAGTGGAATTTCATTCACAGGCAACCTGGAATAGAACAGATCATTATTTACCGCGGACATATGTTAACTCAAAGATTATTTTATAATGGAAGTTACCTTTTAATTTTTATAGATAAGGGCTGAACAGTAAAAATGGTTATATACAATGCAACCGGTTGTAAAGAGAAGCAGGTTTGTCGCCGCGGGAGAATTCATCGTCGTCGTAAGTGCTCATACCAAAATGAATAAACATTCCATAACAGAGGCTTTCCCATTGCTGCAGTTTTTCCACGCTTAACCTTTGACTGCCGGTCTCATCTTGTATTTTATGATTGCTAACGGAAATGCCTATACGCTGATATTGATGTGCATGCAACACCTTTGGAAGTAACGAACCTGCACCAAGTGATGCTCTCAAACGAAACAGATCTCTCCGGGAAAGAGAATGTTTGAAATGATTCATGGCTGGTGTTAAATATGTGGTAATGCAAGTTACAACTGAATGATCTTCGCAAACCGTACTAAATATTGAGAGTTTAATTTTAAGAATTTTAATCCTTGCTGAAGCAACGTGTTTGTGTCCGTACCCGTTATTTAGGATCTCAGACCGTTAATCGTCTGTACGCACAAAAAGCTAAATCGAAGCTTGTCTCACTGCGCCGTCGCAGGAAGTCAATTGCATTTTTTATTAGGTTTCTGTAAATACGCAAATACAGTAAGTTCTCAATTATGCTTATTTTCCAGCATTATAATAATATTCTAAGAAAATATTTTGAATTTTATTCTAAATATATATAGCTTTACAGAATGATAGCTGGAACTGAAATTATTTTAGACAAAGTTGACCTCAGCATATTGAGGCTTATGCAGGAGAATGCGCGCATCTCTAATGCTGATCTCGCCCGGGAGTTGAATATGGTTCCTTCGGGTGTGCTGGAGCGCGTAAAAAAACTTGAGCAGAAAAATGTGATCCTGCAATACACAACACGGCTAAACCCAGCGCCTTTGAATCAGAAACTGGTGGCATTTATTTTTATGAAGGCAGCTGATGGCCTTGGCTGCACCACCACGGGGAAGGAACTGGCTAAAATTCCCGAAGTGCAGGAAGTACATAATATTGCGGGTGACGATTGCTACCTGGTCAAAGTACGGACTGCTGATTCAGCTTCTCTTATGGAGCTCATGCGAAATCAATTTAGCAGGATACCAAACATACTTTCCACCCGAACGACGATCGTTTTGGAAACCGTGAAAGAACAACAACAAATAATAATTCCTGAAAAATAATTGTATGAATCCTTTGAATAAAAAAAATGCCTCACCCGTTTTGGTGATCCTCGCTTTTACTACTGTTTATATAGTATGGGGCTCTACTTATTTTTTTATACAAAAAGCGATCGGCAGTTTTCCGCCATTCCTGCTGGGAGCCATGCGTTTTTTGATAGCAGGAATTTTAATGTTGGGATGGACCATACTCAGGGGTGAAAAGGTATTTGTAATAAATGATATTAAACATGCGGCAGTAAGTGGATTTCTTATGTTGACGGTGGGAACGGGAGCGGTTATATGGGTTGAACAATATTTACCAAGTGCAATGGTGGCAATTATGATATCCTCCGGGCCAGTCTGGTTCATATTACTGGATAAGCCTAAGTGGGCAGTTAATTTCAGAAGCAAGGCTACCATTGGTGGCCTGATCCTTGGCTTCGCCGGCGTGATATTATTGTTTAGCGAAAAAATTATGCAGGCATTTTCAACCCCTGGTAACCATCGCGAGTTGGAAGGAATTGGCATATTGATCATTGGTTCCATGGCATGGGCAGGCGGCTCACTTTATTCAAAATATAAATCTACCGGTGGTTCTGTTTTGGTAAACAGTGCATGGCAAATCCTGGCGGCAGGGATAGCTTTTATTCCCGGAAGTCTTTTACGGGGCGAGTTAAAGCAGTTTGAATGGCATACAGTCTCAACCGGGTCATGGGTATCTCTCGGGTATTTGGTTTTTTTTGGTTCGATTGTCGCCTTCAGTGCTTACGTATGGTTGTTGCAGGTAAGGCCCGCCATGCAGGTAAGTACGCATGCTTATGTAAATCCTGTGGTAGCAGTTTTACTAGGCGTGTTTTTTGCCAATGAACATATTTCGATCATCCAGATCCTGGGTCTTGTGACCATACTCGGAAGCGTATCAATCATCAACCTGGTTAAATACAGAAAGAGTTACATTGCTGCTAAAAAAGAAAATCTTTTAACTGAGCCATCCTTGTTAACAAAACCCGTATTAAAATATAACCTGGCTGGCCCTCCACCCCTTAAAGACAGTAAGGTGTAAAAGCACAAATCGCGATGTGAACTATATAACAGGCAAGGTTAAACGCTGTTACGAAAATATAGTGCGGCTTAATCTTTTTTAGTAGCTGTCACAGGAAGCTGCCAGCCTGAAACAGGAATTACTATACTTTAAAAGAAAAGTTTACATTTATAGCGAATAACATAACAGGTAAATAATGATACTAAATTATTTTGTAAAAATCAGGTTACAGTATTTGAAAAACTTAATCCTACCCGTATTAATATTTTATTTTGCTACGGTTTCATTTAGCCAGGAAATTAATAACCTCAAATTAAAAGATTTTCATCCTGTATCCATTTATAAAATACCGCAGACAGAAATTAACAAAGCAAAGTACCCTGTCATAGATTTCCATTCGCATGATTATCCGAAATCTGATGCCCGGGTTGATGAATGGGTCAGCACGATGAATGAAACGGGTATTTCAAAAACAATTATTCTTTCTTACTCAACCGGTGCAGGGTTCGACTCCGTTGTAACAAAATATGCACGCTATAGAGACAGGTTTGAAATATGGTGCGGCTTTGACTATACCGGTTATGATAAGCCCGGGTGGCAGCAACATGCCTTAGCAGAACTGGAAAGATGCTACAAAATGGGCGCAAAGGGAGTTGGCGAGCTGGGCGATAAAGGCCTGGGCGAATTTTATTCATTACCCATGCCCGGCTGGGGCTTGCATATTGATGATCCGCAAATGAAACCATTACTTGAAAAATGTGCAGATCTGCATATGCCGGTGAGTATACATGTCGCAGAAGATTCGTGGATGTACCAGAACGCAGATTCAACAAACGATGGTTTAATGAATGCAGCAAAATGGAAGGTTGATCTTACCAAAAAAGGAATTCTTGATCACGATCAATTGGTTGCCACACTGGAGAACGCTGTAAAGAATAATCCGAAAACAATTTTTATTGCGTGCCATCTTGCCAACTGTTGTTCAAACCTTAATATGCTTGGAGCATTGTTTGATAAATATCCCAACCTGTTTGCAGATATTGCCGCACGCTATAGCGAAATCGCCCCCATTCCTCGGTTTGTGCATGCATTCATGGAAAAGTATGCAGACAGGCTTGTGTATGGCACCGATATGGGTACAGAAAAAGACATGTATCGCATTACCTTTCGCATTCTTGAAACGGACGATGAACATTTTTACAAACAGGATATTTTCGATTACCACTGGCCTTTGTACGGGCTTGCGTTAACTGATGCGACGTTGAAAAAAATATATGATGGTAATGCGAAAAAAATTCTGAGGCGCTAAAGAATATAATCATCCGGTACTAAAGCACTCCTCATTCGCGCCGTCATCTGTAAAATGTAAGAATAGTAAATATTAAAGAGATACAGCAAGTGTATCCCTTAATATAATAAAATGAAATCTTACTTTTTATTGGCGCCATATTTCACAACACCTATGCATCCCAAAATAAGTGCTGAAGCAAGGATAATTTTTCCAGTTGAAGTACTTCCTGTTTTTTTGAGTTCATCCGGCGGTAATTGCGAGAGGCTGCTATAACTAACATCAGCAGATATATTCATATTCTCTTCGTCGCTGAGGGTCATATCCCAGTTCCCTGCATCTTTGCCGGTTAATGATGCAAGCATGTTCAATTCTTTTCTCCGGCGCTCTTTCAAATCTCCGAGGTACTTTTTTCCTGCTGCACAATTAAAACTTCCTGTTGCAGGATGAGTGACAATATATCTTGCCTGGAAATTTTCGGTGTTGGGTGTTACCTGGAAAGAAAGGTCCTGCGGAAATGCGCCCCGGTTATACCTTACATGAAGGCGTGTAAAATATACGCTACTGCCAGCTTCCCGTCCATTTATATAATCTGCGTCGTTATTTCCCAACCACCATACCCCCACAGTTTTAATATCATTATCATCCGGAGGATTGCTTACACAAGGATCACATTTCATATAGTTTGAAGGGCTCACATCCCATGCATATTCAAGAAAAGCAATTCGTTCGTCTTCCCTTTTCCATTGATGCATGAACAGGTTTGTATAAAAATAAGCAAAATTGTTTTTTACAAATAACGGGATATTTTTTCCTGTCGGCAAAGCGACGGTACGGTAGTTGGTTGTTTCAATTCTGCCCTGCCTGGTAAAGGCGTATATAATCATATCCTGGTCACCATCGGCATTCGCCATACCCAGTCGAATAGGCAACATAAACTTTGGCGAATTAAATTTTATCTGGATTGGCCTCAGGTTTTCCAGGCCCGCTTTTTCTTTTTCTTTTAGATTTACTTTCACTACAAAAAACTTAAGGTTGCTTTTGATGTAAGGTTCCAAAACTTCTTCGGCTCCCGCAGGTATTTTATAGCCATTGTCAGTCAGCCATGTTTTTAATCCTGACGATTCTTTAGCACTAAGAATTAATATATCGTATTCTCCAACTGTATAACTTGCTTCGACAGTTACGCCCAGGGATTTATCCTGAGGAGCTGCGGCTCCAACTGATGACAAGCTCATGCCAGGGGCCATCTCCTTAAGTTCCATATCCCGCACTTCGCAAGGATTTTCATCAAAGTATTCTACCAGTCTTGGAGCAGAATAATCATTTAGGCGCTGGAAAATATCAGCGTCGGTTACTTTAATATCATTTTTCTGCAGCACCACAGGCACCGGAACGACCATAGCAAAATCCTCTGCATCTCCCTTAAAATCGTTGTACATTGTAATTACGCTTTTATCGCCATCACGCACAAAAATCACCTGGGAAGTTTTATTTTTTAATGCGCCATCTGCTTTACTCACATAAAAACCGCAAAAAGAATATAACATGGCTGATACAATTATAATTGCTGTGATAATTATTAATTTATTTTTCATATTTTTTAGTTGATTGTTAATAAATTTTATTTCGACATAATTAATTTGTTGTCAGTTGTGATTGTGTACCCTTGCCTGGTATGATCTGCCCCCAAAGAGATATCGGTTCAGAACCTTCAACTACAGAACGTTTTGCATCCTTGAAAAGATTATGACGCACCCATAGAAATCTTTTTGACCTGAAAATTGTATCCAACACCGGCACCAAAGGAGCCGATAATACCAACACCCACACGGGAGCCGCATTTACGAACTTAAATGCATTTAAGTAAAATGATAGTATACCAATCAGCACTGCCCATATAATTCTTGCAGTTTTATGATCCGGTGTAGTTTTAGGATCGCTGATCATGAAGAAGCTAAATAACAATAGACTGCCTGTAGTAATTGATTGTATAAAATAATCAGGTGGCCAGCCTAAATACAATATCTGTCTTGCGAATAAAAGCAAAATATAAGTTCCAAGGAATGCAATGCTTACGTCAAGCTTCTGAACCTTTGTAACTACAATACAACCGAGACAGCAAACGCCAAACATAATAACAACATCATTACCCCATTGTCCCGGACTTATCCATGCATTACCGGTTAATAAAATGGTAACCGTAATACCAAGTGCAGATGGATTGAATACATGTTTCTTCTTATAGCGAAAGATATATTTGCCCGCAATTGAAATAAAAGCTGCCAATATACAGATATACCAAAGATTGGTTTTAAGCAACAGGCATAAACCGAAAGCTGTGATGAGAGCGCTTTTACAGCCATTATAAAATTTATTCCAAAAGTCCGGCGAGGTAACCGAAAACCTATGCTGTATCAATTCAAAAATAAATTGGGCTGCAAGGCAGGACGAAGCATACCATAAAAAACACATTCCTTCGTTTGCCCATTGCAGGTAGAAAATTCCATACAATAAAAAGATACTCTGAAAAATTATCTGGAAATACCGGGCATCTTTAATGTGAAGGAAGGAATTCATGATCTTCTTTTAACATCAGATGCAGGAAGTAGTGACTTTGCATAAAGACGTTAAAAAATATCAAAACAGGTTTAATCTGTTTGTATAAAATTAATTTTTTAATTAGTTGTTGTTCTTTAATGCCGACTTCAAAATCTCTTTTTATCAAAAAGCACTATGAATAGCGAGGCAATCAGGATTTTGTTTTATATATTGAATAGAATTATCGAAAGTAACTTTATATAGAATTAATAATAGTAGTTATGGTTAGAAAGGCAATACGAGGTGATTTTGATTTTATTTATAATCTGCATATACATCCGCAGGTAAATCGTTTTTTATTCTATGAAATAATGAGTGCCGGGGAATTTATAGATATATTCAATGAACTTTTGGAGCAGGATATTTTATATGTATATGAAAATGATGGTATTTCGATGGGTATGTTTAAATTATCCCCCAGGTCGCATCGCTGCGCTCACATTGCTTACCTTGGAGGCTTTGCTGTCCATCCCTCATTTTCAGGCAAAGGCCATGCGCAACAGATGTTAATAGAAATTATTCTGCTTGGCAAAGAAAAAAATATTCTTCGTTTGGAATTAGGGGTTTCTACTATAAATACAAAAGCTATTCATATTTACGAAAAAGCAGGTTTTGAAAAAGAAGGTTTTCTTAAGAAATATGTTTATCTCAAAAATGAAAATATTTTTTTGGATGATATTTTTATGGCTTATTTCTATGAATAAACTCACAAATAAATTTTATCCATCGAACGGACATATCGGAGTACCAATCGGGGAAATCAAAAAATTCAGTAACTACTAATTATCAACAGTATTACCAATGCCCACTTGTAAATTTTTGTAATTAATGAACTGGCAATCCCGTTTGTTACAAAAAGTTAAGAACGTCTTTTTCCATTTTTAAAAAATATATCCGGTATTCTGTCTGTTTTATTTAACAATATGTCTTTTGATAAATTTGGATTGAGCTTCAAATGATACAAAAGCCAGCTTCATGCTACTTGCTACCTGCTACTATCTTCTTGCCACCTCTCAATCCTTCAATATCACATCCAGTAATTTACGTTTCAGCTCTTCAACTTTCTTCACGATAGGGCCATCAATCAATGTCCCTATATTAGTTCCTACAAAAACATATAGGCTCTTACCCGGAAAATAATATATTCCACAACCGGCCCCAATTCCTGCTCCGCCATGGCCATATCCCGTTTGGCCACTATACCGTACATTATAAATTCCTAAACCATACACCGGCTGGCCATCTTCATCATTCACCCATGTCATCATTTGCTGCATGGTGCTATTTTTCAATAACTTTCCTTCCATGAGCCCCCTTAAAAAATTAATTGCGTCTAAGGGAGTTGCTACGATGCCATCATCTCCTTTGGAACAGGCAACACTTACCTGTTGCATATTGGATACATTTTCTACCACACCATTGCTGTAACGGTCGAGATAACTGTTAACTAATGTAGGGTAATGTAAATAACCCGGATCATTTCTATAAAAAGTATTTGTTAATCCTAAAGGCGTAAGTATTTTTTGCTGAATTAATGTTGCATGATTGTCTGCAACAGCATCTGCGATGAGGGCCAGCAAATGAAAATTAGTATTGGTATAAACAAATTTACTACCTGGCGTAAACTGTAACTTTTTGTCTTTAATATACCCTAAAAATTCTTCGGAAGTAAAGCTATGGAAAGGATGCTGCAACAGGTAAGTAATATATTCAGGGACATCAGTATATTCCGGCACACCTGAAGTATGGTTCAACAGGTTTCTTACTTTGATGGATGCCGCCTTGTCAATGTATTTGCGATATTTTTCAGGCAAATATGTGGTAATAGGCGCATCGAGGTCGATTTTCCCTTCCTCATATAACTTCAAAATGGAGACTGCCATATAGGTCTTTGAAGCGCTTTGAAGGTATTGAAGCTGGCAAAGTTCCATCGGGCTTTTTGTTTCTATCTTAGAAAATCCCTTGCTTGTTCCCCAATATCCTTCGGGTGAATAAACCGCCATCACGACTCCCGGTACACCAAGGTTCGCATACCGCTGAAGCAACTTTTCCACGGTGTCTTTTTTGGAGTAAGATGTATTGATACCGGGAGGAAAATTGCATACTGATGTGTTGAAAGCCTGGTTATCTTTCGAACAACCCGCAAGGATGGAAATAATGATTCCGCTTATTAATATCTTTTTCATATTTTAATTTTTAAATATTTTTTGGTAAATGAATCCTGGCTCCAACCTGAAATAAACTATTGGTGATTACAGGGATGTCGTTATTGTAATGTGCGTTCAATAAAACCTGGTAGGTAACAAACGGAACAACATAGGTATGCTCTGAAAACTTATTGTACCCGAGAGAAACTCCAACAGGAACCGTAAATAGCCATTTTTCTTTATGCCCGACCGCGGACCAGATACCTTCTTTTTCCTGCCAGGATTCCATGGGTCTAAAAGAATAAGTATAGCCGAAACCAGCTTTTAATTCAGTATAAATATGCGACACTATGGTTGGCCGCCAGGCTGATTGTGTATACAAAAGAATACCATTACCTGCCTGCTTATTGTTGTACCAGGATACCTGGAATTGCTGGGCCCAATCATGGGAACTGCCAAGGGCAATCTCGGTACCGACCCCGAAACCGACATTTTTAAAATTAGATCTTAGGTCTTTTAATGGATAAGACAGGGAGTGGAATTGCACACTAAATACAATAGGAAAATTGCGATAGGTTTTTCCCGTTTTGCTTTGGGCGTTGATTGTGTGGGTACAGATAATTCCCAACAATAGCCACCGGATTCGTTGTTTCATGACTTTTTTTTTGTCGCAAAACTACCGGGTCAGGAAACCCGTATCCTAAAACTGTATTGAGTTTTCCGGCGAAATGTAGGGATTTTACAGCCGAAATGAAACCTTCATGAAGGATGGAGCCACGACTTGAAGCCTGCCGCCCTGGTGCGGCTTACGGGAATGGCTGCCGGGAGATGATCTGTGTTCTTTAGCAGTACGTTCAGTTTCCCGTTTTCGGCTTTTTCATACCCGCTTACCACCTGGCGGTTCACGATGTATTGCCGGTTGAGCCGAAAAAAAGAAGAACCGGGTAATGTCTTTTCTACTTTATCCAGGGATAAATTGACCAGGAATTTTTTTCTTTCTGTGGTAACTACCACGCTATAATCACCATCAATATAAAATCCTCCAATTTCCTCAAACGAAAAAATAAGGTCTTTTTTAGGCGTACTTACCCTGAACCCGGATGTTTTTATTTCTGTTTCCTTTTTTCTTTTTTCTTCTGATTCCTGCCATTGATGATAGTAATATAAACCCACATAAATACCATTAACCACAAAGAACCAGATAGAAATAATCAAAATATCCACGGTATAAAAAGAACGTGGTACCGGTTTTGATGTAGCCAGCCAGTTTACAAATTCTGTAAGAATAATTATGGATGCACATCCGCCAAGTAATGTAAGGGTTACCTGGACCAATATGCGTCTAATGGGATTTACATGATACGAAATCTTTTTATCGAGCCATAATATTATTGATCTTACTATGAGCCAGGCAATATAACCCTGAACCGTATCAATGGTAAATGTTACCAGCACCCGCCAAAAAGGGCTAAATGTAACATAAGTGAGGTAATAGTTAATAACGTTAATAGAAGGTATAAGCCATAAAAAGAGTTTTACGTCTTTATATTTTGTGCCGGCAATAGCAGATGACATAAAAATTTAATTGCGATTTAAAATGCAGTGCGAAGAAAAACAAATCCGGGTTAAATGATATGTTATTTTTTCCCGGTGGCAGCCCAAAAGATCCCTGCGTATAAATGATTCAAAAATGCGGGATCGCTAAAGTCGGTGGGCATATGGCCAAGCGCTGTGTAGAAAGAACGGCCGCCATCGTAATTGTGGTACCAGGCAATAGGGTGTAATTTCCCCATGCCCTCGCCCTTTTTCTTGCCCCAATCTACTTTCGGGTTGTAGGAAGATTCGTCCACAGCAAGTATATAGTTGAGGCCGGTAGTTTTTTCAGAGTCAAATTCATACCATTCATCTGTCCATAATTTATTGCCTGCAAACCCCTGTAACCCGGGGAAAGAAGTGTCAAGAATATTTAACCTGGCGGTTTGAATTGCGGGATGAATATGAAACATCCTGCCCACCAGTTTGGTATACCAGTCCCAGTCATATTCTGTATCAGATGCGCTGTGAATACCCACATAACCTTTGCCTGATTGAATAAAACGTTCCATTACTTTTTGCTGGGCGCTATCAAAAATATCTCCTGTAGTACACAAAAAAATTACGACCTGGAATTGTTCCAGATATTTATCAGTGAATCCATTGGGGTCTTCAAATAACACCACATCAAAAAAATTCTTCCTGCCCAGATCCTGGATAGCCAGAACTCCCGAATGAAGGGATTCGTGGTGCCATCCTCTAGTTGTTGTCACCAACAGCGCTTTGAATTGTTTTTGTGCTATAACTGTACAACAAAAACATATTTGAACAAGTAAAAAAATGATCAAAAATTTTTTGGCTTTCATGTTCTTATTTTTTTGGTTGATATGATCAGGATAATGAAACATGCATTCTTTTTTATTCTTTATTATAAACAGCAGTTATTGATCTTTTACCCCGAAATGAATTAGAAGTCTGTTTGACCATTAGAACTTTGCCATCGCCGGATGGTGTCCATGTTTCATTTGTGGTCCATTCATTAGTTCGGCCACCGTTAGTAAAGGTCATCTTCGAATCAATAAAAAGAGTATCACCTCCTTCTGACCCCGTGAGCCGACATCGGAGAGTACTTTTATTTGAAATTATTATTTAGCATGATATAATTTCCTACTGTACTAATCACTATTTATATCCACAGTATCATACACCATAACTTTATTCCACAAATGTGAGCACTCCTCAACAAATTTTACATGCATGGGATCTGTTTGATAGCTATCCTGGTCCTCTTTATTATTAAACAGCAATAACCACGAAACAGCATATGAACTGTCAATTACTCCGCGATTGGTAGCTGCCGGCACACCGATATGAAAGTCTTTAATAATGGCGGCTTTGGATAGTTTTTTCAATCCTTCAATAAGTTGATTAAGGTCGTGTGTAATGCCGGGATTTTTCAGCCAAAAATAAACATGGTGAATAAAGCCATTTTTTTCAATGATCATAATACAATTAAATTTTTATACTTTAGAAATATTCAATCTGTATAATGAAGATACAATTTTATAAGACTTTGTTATGTAATTAATTCGCTCTTTTGCCAGCCTCATGAAGATAGTCTCGTCAATAAATCCTGCTTAAATTTTCTAGGACGATCTTTTTGAAACATCATAAAAATCAGGAAACTCGGGAGAATTTACGCGATGTTATTTTGCAGGTGTAGCAGGGAATAGTCCAGGTGAAAATATATCTTTTCCCCGGCTGGCGTTTTCTTTGAGGCATAGATAATTTCATTGTGATGTAATAAAATGTAGCTGGTCTTCGAGGAGTTTCTTATAACAACTGAATTTACGACTGGTCAATTCGTTCGCTACCTTCATGGTAAGTTCAGACAATTCTTTTAATTCTTCATTTTTAAACGCATCAAAAGCGAAGTAAACATAATCGGTATCGTGAAACGCCTTAACCAGTTCTGCCAGGTTACCGTGTTCATTGGTGATTACTTTATCGTCCAATAATCTCTTAAAAAACTGCTTTAGGTTTTTTTCGTGAATAGTTTTTATTGCCTCAACTGATTGCTTTACATTTTCAATACTGAGCTGGCCACTGTAAAACGGATTTATATTTTGAAATATGGCATTGGCAATTTCAGCATAATCATTATACTGTTTATACAATATGCAATAATATATGTAGTTGTTTTTTAATTCTGCTGCATGTTCTTTTGAATTATTATAAAAAAATACAAATGCTTCCCTATCCAGGGCTTCCTGCTTTTTTATCTGCCGTTGTATCTCATCCTCCAACTGCATAACAACACGATCGCAATCGCTCACCACATGTTTGTTGCCATCAAAGTCAAAGCTCTTTACATCTATTTGTTTTGCCTTAATCGCTTTTACAGTAGCAACATCATTTTGATTATTGTCAACCGATGACTGAAGCCGGCCGTTTTCGTCAGTGTACAGTTCATCAAAATTTTTTGTAACTGGAGCACTTGTTAAAGAATCAAAATCCCAGTCTTTTACATTTACGAAGCGATGATCGTAAAAACCTTTATACAAAGCAGGCAAAAATGTTGATTCTCTTTTTTTAGTATACAATTCTTCGAAATATTTCGCGTCACATTTTTCCAGCGCTTCTTCGGACTTTGCATTCCTGTATAAATTTTCAGTTACCCGCTCCTGCAATATATTCCTGTTAGTAAATACATTCCAGGCGGAAGCTTCATCCGGCACCACGTTTATACCTGCTTTATCCAAATGTGATTTTCTTTCTTCCAAAGTCGGATGGCTCGCCCACTGATTTTTATAATTGATTCTTGATTGGGAAAACGATTGTATAAAATGGTAAGACACTTCGGGCAGCCCATTTTTTAAAGAAAGCTTAAATTCTTTTGCTATGGATTGCAAAATGGTGAGCTGGTTCATGAAAATATTTGTCGTTGCCTTTTTTTTCCCGAGCCAGTCACCCGCATTATCGAGAGCAGAATTATAACAATTGGAGGCCAGTTCGATCCTGCTCAATGCAGATATTAAATTGTTGCCCCCGGACACACTTGCAGAAACGACGTCTGCATGAAACTCCATTTCCCTGCTAAGGCCAAAATAACTTTTATTAATTACAGCATACATCTTACGCAATATCCATTGTATGCCTTGTGCAATCCTGACGGTTATGCCGGCAAAAAAAGCAAAATATTTATTTACCGTGCCCCATGAGTTTAGAAAAGAAGTATAGCCCGTGTTGTTATACAACATATTATAAATTACCCGGTTTACATTATAGGTAAAGCTCCCAAGCTTCATGCTGCGCTGGCTGAAATGCCCGAACTCATGTGCAACGACCGCTTTAAACTCGCTGATATTAACGCTGTTTACAAGGCCCAACCCTATTTCAAGATTTTTCTTTACAGGAAAAAACATGCTCCAGAAGCTTGAATTATAAAATACACTGGCGTTTACATCGCCGGTAAGAAATATTTTTTTAGGAAAAAATGTTTTGGTTTCCTTGCTAAGTGTACGGATGAATGCAAATAATTCCGGCTGTTCTTCTTCATTGATTTCGATTCGTGAAGTATTATCATCTTTGGAAACTGAAAAAATAAATTTAATAAGAAAGAAGACGACTGAAACACCCAGCGCCATTAAGCCGAGGCCAATCATAATAGTAAATATCCTTGGTGCATTAATTATGATCAAAGCGCCAAAGTAAAAGCATGCAATGGCTAAGGCAGTAGCAAGCAGTACCAATAAAATATAAACAATAAAAAAAAGCACAATAGAACCGGCTACCAGGCCCACCTGCTTTTTAAAAGAGACGGATGGTGCAAGAACCTTCGGATCTATATTTGCCGGAGACGGTGGATAAGAATTTGCGGTCATCGGTTAGTTTGGTTTGTAAAAGGATGCAACTTAAGAAAAAAATAAAATATCAAAAGTATATGAGTAAAAACCAGCTCTTATCCTCTTATTTTTCCGGCTCCGTCACTGTAACAGGTTGCAACCTATAAGCGTTCACAGGTTTCCCATTCTGTTGAGCCGGAACCCATTTCGGGCCGTTTCGTATTGCCTCTACAACTATTTTTGCCAGCCTTGTTTTTTGCATGTTGGTTGCTTCTACGTCACTAATGTTTCCATTCTTATCAACAATAAATTTCACTATACAGGTCCCGAAATCCTTCTTTCGGAATTCATCTCCATTTTTTAGCATCTGCTTCATAATATACGTTGTCCATGCAGCCGCCCCTCCGGGAAAGGAGGCCTCTACCTCTACTTTGCTGTAGGGGCCGCCACTTGTATGAGTGGTATCCATGGAATCTGCTTTCGTTTGCGCCTTTGCGTTATTGAAGAAAAATAACAATGCGATTAGTGCAGCGGAAGAAGTTTTGAGATATATTTTCATAGAATTATCGGTCGTTTTGATATTAACAGGAATAACAAAGTAGATTAATTTGGACAAAAATCAATATTTGATTATACTTCGCTAATTTCACCCTAAGTTTTACCTTTATTTAAGTTTGTCCTTATTTAACGCGAATGTTTCCTGATATATTATAAAAACAAATTTTCAATTTTAAAACTCACAAATATGAAACTTTCAAATGCTTTATTATTAATACTCACAGGAGCGACTGTTGGTGCGCTGGCTGGATTATTGATGGCGCCGGCAGAAGGCTCTAAAACAAGGAAAAAATGGTTGAGAAAAGCAAAAAAGTATACAAAGGACCTCGAAGACAAGGCCTCAGAATATAAAAAGAAAGCCATAGGCATAAAAGAAAATATAGAAGGTGCAGCGCACGATGTAAAGAAAAGGTTTACCTGATTTTCCTTTCGATTGGGGTGATTAATACCTGGTAACTTTAAATTTCATGAAACGGTTAGTAAGCTAACCGTTTTTTTATATTACAACATATGGAAGAAAAATACGATTAATTATCGCCCCTATAATTAATTATCATCTGATCTTTTACCCGAATCATTGCTTCCGGCTGTATTATCCTGTGCCGCGGTACTTTTTTGGGTTGAAGGTTTTTGTTTATCTTCCTTTTTATCATCATTAGTTGTATTATTACTAACCTTCTTCTTTTCAGACTTGATATTAGTGAAATATTTTTTTGCTCTTGAATTCATATAAATTTTTTAATTCATAAAGTTAATATTAAACCGGCAAGTAAACGATTTTTTTGCGGCTTCCTATAATGGAAAATTGTTACCTGGTACTGTATGTTACTTCTGCATCGCCATTCCGAACCTTAGTTGTTTATTGCTAACCTGCTGAACACTTAAATTTTTTTTAGTTTTGAGATAAAATTATAATCATGATACTTGCACGTCAATTCTTATTTAGTTATACTCCCGGGACTACGCACTGCAAGCGCAGCATGATAATATCTTTGGCCTTTCTACTGATGGTTTCAATAATTCAACCGGCTGCGACATTTGCGCAACAAACAGCCTATAAACCAATTACCAAAATTGCGCTGCTTGCCGAACCGGCTTTTTATAAAGTTGCCGGCGATGGAATTAAAGAAGCAATTGCGTCGTTTAGTAAGTAATTTACTGCGCTCTAAAATTTATTTTTTTACATCAACAGTTGGAGGAGAGAATTTGTTTTTTTGCGGTTTCCCATGAAACAGGCGGTAGCACTCGCTTCCTTTTTGATCATTTGTTAGTTTCCGTTGAAAGGAAATTTAAAAGGATACTGGAGCCTTACGGTCAAAGAAAACTGGCGGATTATTTTTCGGTTTGATGGGCAAAATACTTTTGACCTTGATTATTTGGATTATCACTAGATATATTTTATGAGAACAGTAAAGAGAGAAATGCCCATAATTCACCCGGGTGAATTTTTAGCAGATGAGCTTATCAAAGCGAATAGTTTAACGGTTTCTGAAGTTGAAGAGATGCTGCATGTTTCCCGGCAGACCATCTCAGGCATTATAAATAAAAAGTCAGATATCAGCCCTGAAATGGCTTTACGCATTTCTACCGTTTTTGGTGGTACTCCTGATATATGGTTGCGCCTGCAGTCTAAATATGATCTGCAAAAAGCGGCAAAGAAAGTAGAACAAATCAAACTTACCCCATACAGGCCGGGCCGCATAGCATAATAAAAAAAGAAAGAAATTCATTCTTGAGCCGGCTTGAAGAATTATCCAAAATAACGATGACGCTATGAACATTAGTTCTTTTTGCCATAGCCTTCTGCATTTGATCCAGAAACGTTTTAAAATCTGTTCCTTCACCATTGTCTAATTGCTGAATGCCCTTTGAAATTTTGGGGTTAATCAAATCGGGGACAACTTTAAAGTTGCTGTATTTCTGTTGGTTAATAAATTCCCTCAAAATAAGATAAGCAGATTTAAGATGGATCCCATCCATCTCCTCCAGGCTTTTATTTATCTTATTTTTTAATATTGCAGGTGACATGGATTCTCTTTGTTTAAAGTTACATTTTTTGAAACGCTAAGCCTTTAACCTTTCCTTAAT
The DNA here is from genome assembly GCA_040005125.1 of Ginsengibacter sp. Taxonomy (GTDB): domain Bacteria; phylum Bacteroidota; class Bacteroidia; order Chitinophagales; family Chitinophagaceae; genus Ginsengibacter. Next base: position 23,061 of record JBDTZL010000420.1, on the reverse strand, counting down.
ATCCAGCCCAAACTTCCTCGCATAATCTTTCGCCACATCATACCCTGCATCGGCATGGCGTATCACACCAAGACCGGGGTCGTTACGTAACACACGGCTAAGCTTAGACGCAGCTTCATCGGTTCCATCGGCAACGATAACCATACCGGCATGTATGCTGTAACCCATACCTACTCCGCCGCCATGGTGCAGGCTCACCCAGCTTGCACCGCCCGCAGTATTTACTAATGCGTTTAATATGGGCCAGTCAGCAACGGCATCGGAGCCGTCCAACATGGATTCAGTTTCACGGTTAGGGCTCGCCACTGAGCCGGTATCCAAATGATCACGGCCTATTACGATGGGCGCTTTTACTTTCCCGGTACGAACGAGTTCATTAAATGCAAGCCCGGCTTTTTCCCTGTCGCCCTGCCCGATCCAGCAAATGCGTGCAGGCAATCCCTGGAAGGCAATTTTTTGCTGTGCCATTTTTATCCATCGTATCATACCTTCATTTTGCGGGAACAGCTCCATCATAACGGTGTCGGTTACACGAATATCTTCAGGATCACCACTAAGCGCCGCCCACCGGAACGGGCCCTTACCTTCACAAAACAGCGGACGAATATAAGCCGGCACAAACCCCGGGAAATCAAAAGCATTATCAAGCCCGTGCTCTTTTGCCCTTGCCCGTATGTTGTTACCATAATCAAAGGTTATGGCACCCCGTTTTTGTAGTTCGATCATCAGCTCTACATGCAGCTTCATACTGTCGTATGCTAACTCAATATATTGCTGCGGATTTTGCTCTCTCAAAACATTTGCCTGCTCATTCGTCAGTGTATGCGGCACATAACCGATCAAGGGATCGTGAGCCGAAGTTTGATCGGTAAGTGTATCTATCTTTATATTTCTTTCCAGCAGGCGTTGCAATAAATGCACGGCGTTGCAATGCACCCCGATGCTCAATGTTGCACCTTGTTTCTTTGCTTCAAGGGCTTTATTTATGGCTTCATCAATATTTTCAATTAACTCGTCTAAATATTTGGTTTCCACACGTTTTTCTATTCGCCATTTCTCGACTTCAGCTATTAACGCAACGCCTTCGTTCATCGTGATCGCCAATGGTTGTGCGCCACCCATGCCACCAAGTCCGGCAGTAACATTGAGTGTTCCTTTTAGTGTACCATTAAAATGTTTATTTGCAACAGCTCCGTAAGTTTCATAGGTACCCTGCACAATACCCTGGCTTCCGATATAGATCCATGAGCCGGCGGTCATTTGCCCATACATCATCAGGCCTTTTTTCTCCAGCTCATCAAAGTGTTCCCATGTAGCCCATTTGGGTACAAGCTGAGAATTCGAAATCAGGATCCTCGGTGCATTGGTATGTGTTTGTAAAATACCAACTGGTTTGCCACTTTGTATTAATAGGGTTTCATCGTTATTTAGGTCCTTAAGCGCTTTAATAATGAGATCGAGGCATTCGAAATTTCTTGCAGCTTTGCCACGGCCACCATAAACGATCAGGTCATCAGGACGTTCAGCGACTTCAGGATTAAGATTGTTTAACAACATTCTTAATGCTGCTTCCTGTATCCAGCCTTTGCAACTAAGTTTTGTGCCCGTGGGGGTTTTGTATTTTACGGGGTTATATTTGGTCTGAACCATACAGTTTATAGGATAATTTTTTTAAGTTTTTATAATACTCAAATGATTTTTATGATATTTCTTTCGAAAGTCTAGTCATACTATTTTCAACCCTTTTAGTAATGATTATTTGGTATGCCATCCTTCCATTTTCCTTTTGAACTCATTAAAGTTCATTGTTTCTCCGGCATCTGCCTGCCTCACAGCTTCTTCCAATTCCTTTTCCTGCGCTTTTGTTAATTCATCATTTTCTTCGTTTTCTCCTACAGAATTAATGCCAATGTATTTATTTAATTCTTTCCTAATTGATTTCTCATAAAGAATCTTTTTATCAAATTTAATTGGTTTGAACGGGTTATTTTGGTATGGAAAACCAGCCGGATCTATTCGTATTTATTGCGCTTTGGATCTTGCTTAGATTCAAATAAAGTTAAAATGGTAATCATCTTTCCTTTAATACGATAATATACATTATTGTGTTTTGTAATGGTTAGCTTACGAATGTTTTTACTTTTAGAAGTTATTATTCCAATTTTAGGTCGTAGAGATAAACCGTCAATTTTTTCATCGAGGATACTTTGAAAATTTATAGCTGCTTTTAACCCCCATTCTTTTTCAAGATACCCAAGGATAGCAAGAACATTTTATAGAAATTTTTTACTCTTTACTATTTATACGCCATCTGGCAGTTGCTTTACGATATTCTTCCTCTGATACGGTTTCTCCTGCATCTGCCTGCCTGATGGCTTCTTCCAGGTCTTTTTCCTGTTCTTCAGTTAAATCATCCTCTTCTTTATCCAATTCCTTTACCGAATCATTAATATATGCAGCTACTTCTTCATGTACCATCATTAATGTTTCCTTATTATCAATACTGTCAATGTATTCATGGAGTTCTTTCTTAAGCTGCTCTGCTGTTTTCATAAAAAAATTGTTTACCAAAATTAATTAATTTGATTGAGTCCCTGGTGAGGTGGTTCTTATTTGTATAAGCCAGGATTTTGACTTGTTAATACTATTCACTCGTATTTGGTTGTATTTAAAGCATCAGGCATAATATCATCAAGAAACACATTAAGCAAATACTTGCTATTAATTCCATCAATGAGCTCATGTAATTTTTTCCTGAGTTTCTTCTTAGAAGTTTTTAAAATCTTTTTGTCTTCTTTCTTTTTTCGCTCGTCCTCATCAGGAAGCCATTTCGCAAAACTTTTTTTAACCTCCTTTAATGTAATAGTTTCTCCCGCATCTGCCTGCCTGATCGTTTCATCCAGTTGTTTAATTTGTTCGTCCGTTAAATCATCATCAGCCTCATCCATTTTTTTTGTACGGTAGTTGATAACATAAGGGAAAATGTCTTTTTCCAAATCATAAAGAGTATGTTTATCATTAAGGCTGTCAATCATGGCGTGCAATATCCTTCTTAGTTCTGCTTTTTTCATAAAATGCTTTTGTCAAAATTAATTCATTTAGCCGTCCTGATATGATTATAAGTAACAACTATAAAGCTTCATATTACAAATACATTAGTGGTTTTAAAGAGAAAACGTTCTCAAAAACTCCACCGCATTCATCATGTCATCATGCAAAAACCTGTCTGCTTCATTAAAAGAAACTTTCCCGCGAAATGCAGCGATGACTTCCTCTAAAACAGGAGATGATTTCATCGGCCTTCGATATTCAATTGCCTGCACAGCCGTAAGCAATTCAATCGCGAGCACTTTTTCTACATTATTAATTACCCGGAAACATTTGGTAGCAGCATTAGCTCCCATGCTTACATGATCTTCCTGGTTATTGGAAGATGATATAGAATCTACTGAGGCAGGCGTGCACAACTGCTTGTTCTCACTTACGATACCTGCGGCGGTATACTGTGGAATCATCAGCCCCGAATTAAGGCCGGGATCTTTAACTAAAAATAAAGGGAAGCCTCTCTGGCCGCTTAACAATTGATAGGTCCGGCGCTCAGAAATATTCGCAAGTTCGCTCATAGCAATCGCGAGGTAATCCAACCCTAACGCTAAAGGCTGGCCATGGAAATTTCCCCCACTCAGGATCAGGTCATCATCGGGAAAAATATTTGGATTGTCAGTTACCGAATTAATTTCCTTTAAAAAAGTATGCAGCACAAATTCAAAAGTATCTTTCGTAGCTCCATGCACCTGTGGTATACATCTGAAGGAATAGGGATCCTGCACCGCTGATTTTTTTCCCTGGTTAATTTCGCTTCCTTCCAGCAATGCCCTCATGTCAGCGGCAACGAAAACCTGGCCGCTATGATCTCTTATGGAATGCAGTTTTTCGTTGATCGAATCTTTATTGCAGTCAAATGCATCAAAGGAAATCGCTGCAATTACATTGGCCCATTCCATTAATCTTTCAGAACTTACAAGACTGTTCATTCCATAAGCGCTCATGAATTGGGTACCATTGATAAGAGCAAGCCCCTCTTTACTTTGCAGATCAACCGGTTCCCACCCAAATTTTGTAAGCGCTTCTGCGGCAGGTATCTTTTTACCGTCAACTCTCACTTCTCCCAATCCTATCAAGGGCAGGCACATGTGGCTCAGTGGCGCAAGGTCTCCCGATGCGCCCAATGAGCCTTGTGTATAAATTACCGGCAGCACATCATTATTGTACATGTCCATTAAGCGTTTCACCACTTCAATGCCAATGCCCGAATATCCATAGCTCAAAGATTTTATCTTGAGCATGATCATAAGCTTTACAATTTCTTCGGGCACCTCCTCTCCCATTCCACAGGCATGTGACAACAGTAAATTACTTTGTAATGAACGCAATTGGTCTTTATCGATGTGTACATTTTGTAAAAAGCCAAAGCCCGTATTGATACCATAAAAAAGCTCATCCGATTCATCCAGTTTTTTATTAAGATATTGCCTGCATTTTAAAATGGCTTCATGCGCAGCAAATGTAATGGACACCAGTTGTTTGTATTTTAGCAGGTGCTTTACCTGTTGGAAAGTAAGAACGCTCTTATCAAGCGGCAAATAGTTATAACTCATGATCAAAAGTAAGGAAAAATGGCCTCCCCAAACCCCTCCAGGGAAGGGGCCGGCCTCCCCAAACCCCTCCAGGGGAGGGGCTTTGTAATTCGCAATAAAACAAAGTATCTGAAAGATTTGAAGTTTTTGGATTTAAATATAGAATTAATAAAAATTTTGTTGGCCAGCTATAGTTTTTCATGGCATCCCAGTTGTGTCACTCCCTTGTACGCCCGGTAACATTGGGCATCTTTGATTAACTTTATCTGTTTAATATCTTTTTATTTTAAAATAATCTTTCGCCTATAATGATGAAAAGTATTTTGTTTGTAATGATGCTGTTTTTTACAAACGTTTATGCACAGGAAATAAAAATTGTACATACGGGAACTAAAACATCGATCCGCGGATTAAGCGTGGTAAATGATCGTATTGTGTGGGTGAGCGGCAGCGATGGAATGGTAGGCAAATCGCTGGACAGTGGCAATACATGGAAGTGGATACAGGTAAAAGGTTTTGAAAAAACTGACTTTCGCGATATTGAGGCATTTGATGAATCCAGGGCAATTATCATGGGCGTTGGGGAACCGGCTTATATTTTAAGAACAATTGATGGAGGAGAAAACTGGAAAACCGTTTACGAAAATAAAACAAAAGGAATGTTTCTCGATGCGATGGAGTTCTGGAATGAGCAAAGTGGTATCGTAGTAGGCGATCCTATTAATGGAAAGTTTTTTATTGCAAGAACTTTTAATGGAGGCAATACCTGGCAAAATATTCCTGAAAAAAATTATCCCGTTGCTGATAGCGGTGAAGCCTGTTTTGCAGCCAGTGGAACCAACATCAGGAAGTTTGGCAATGATGCAGCCTGTTTTGTAAGCGGTGGGCTGCATTCAAGATTATTTATAAAAGATAGAAAAATTGCATTGCCCATTATACAGGGAAAGGAAACAACAGGTGCTAATTCGGTCGCCCTAAAAAATAAAAAGACATTTATTGTTGTTGGCGGTGATTTTAATACTCCTTATTCAACTGATAAAAATTGTGTGATAACGCATGACGGCGGTATCAATTGGCAGTATCCTTTAACTCCCCCAAATGGCTACAGGAGTTGCGTGGAATATATTGATAAGAATGAATGGATCTCATGCGGGCTCAACGGTGTTGACATTTCCAATGATGATGGTAATACCTGGAAATGGATCTCAACAGAAAGTTTTAATGTATGCAGGAAAGCAAAGAATGGGAAGAGTGTTTTTTTAGCGGGTGGGAAGGGGGAGATAGGAAAGATGTCTCAACCGTGATGTATAAAAATAAGATTCATTAAATCTCCTAAAATTAACCCAGCTATAAAATTTTGTCATTTGCCAATTTCTTTTAAAATACCATTTGTTTGCAAGGGAAATTTTTGAACAATCCACTTAAGTATATCTAATTGATCGGAATTTGGAGCTCTTCTTATCTGGGCAGGAAGTTTAATTGCTTGCGGCCTGTTGAGTGTCAAATTTGATGCACCTTCATTACATACTGAACAAATAGCACGAAGATTTGAAGGTTCATCTGAGCCACCCATTGATTTATCAATAATGTGTCTAATGTGTAAACGTGTTTTTCTGCCTTCATCGTAAGGGTGTGGTTCACCGGCCGCTGCACCACACATCTGACAGGTAAAACCGTTGCGATCAAGAACAAATGCTCTTGTCTCTTTTGATATCTCCCGCTCAAATAAGGGAAGAGGTTTGATGTCTACAAATAAATATTCGCCGGGTTTCAAATCACTCCTATCGTTATGAGTTACGATGTTCATACCCTCTTCGTTTCTTAACTCCCGAACTCTTCTTCCCCATTCACTTGTTCCGGCAACATCCCGCAATTTGTCGGAATTAAGAACCTTCCCGATATTTAAAAGAAAGCATTCACGCAATTTCGCTCTTGAGCCTTTTCCTTTTGTTGCACGTTTGTTCATATGTTTCCAATGCCTTTTTTATTGAAATGCCAATTGCCCTTGCGACAGGTGGTGGAAAAGCATTTCCAACCTGTCTATAGGCAGGAGTCTTTTTTCCAACAAATTCCCAGTCTAAAGGAAAACCCTGCACTAATGCAGTCATTTTTAAAGTTAACCTGGGCATCGCCTGAAAACCATTTGCAGGTGGCTCGTTTGCCAGTCCGCGACCATCAACCCCTAAAGTGGCCCATGCTTCTCTGGCCCTGGTAGGCCCAAGGTCGGCACCTCCGTGCTTTTTCGATCCCCCAACAAGAGTTGGAGCAATTTTATTTGCAACTAGTTTCCATTTATCTACATTTTCCCAACCCAATGAACTCATTTCTTCATACAAAAGTTCACCAATGGTTAAGGGTAGTATTTCATTTTTTTTTGGCCATTGAAAAAAATCAAAATATTCATGTTTGCATGCAATAAGGATGGCTCTGGGCCGTAGTTGGGAGACTCCAAAATCTGAAGCGTTTATAAGTCGCCAATCACATCGATAGCCCAATTTGTAAAGTTGATTGAGAACATCGCGGCGGTATTCTTTAAATTTAATATCAAGTATTCCACGAACATTTTCGAGCATTATAACTTTTGGATTACATTGTTTTGCAAGTCTTATTGCTTCCGGGAAAAGATCTCTTTCGTCAAGATGTCCGAGTTGCTTTCCCGCAATTGAAAACGGAGGGCAAGGTACTCCTCCGGCCAAAAGATCAATATTTTTGAATCCGGCTGCTGAAAAATTTCTTAGATCGGATTCAATTACATTCCAGTAAGGTCGATTTTTTTTAAAGTCTGGCAGGCAAGCGGTTCAATTTCTACAAGTTGAAGATGAGTAAATCCTGCCTGTTCAAGTCCCAGAGCTTGTCCCCCCGCTCCAGCACATATTTCTATAGAAGTAAATTCCAATTTGCTATTTGCTAACAAATTTAGCGATTTTATTTGAAATTTTTTAGTCAGAGATTAGGGTTTAAAATATTTTAAATTGCAGGTGTAAAAAAATTACCAACTATAATTATTAATTAGCAAATTGGTGCTCAAGCCCCCTGAAATCTACCGGAACCAATTTACTCACTCCGGCTTCCTGCATGGTAACTCCATAAATTACATCTACGGTCGCCATAGTCATTTTGTTGTGGGTAACAATAATGAATTGCGAGTCTTTGCTAAACTTCCTGATCATTTGGGTGAACTTCCCGATGTTGGCGTCATCAAGCGGTGCATCCACTTCATCGAGGATGCAAAATGGTGCAGGCTTTATAAGATAGATTGCAAATAAAAGCGCCGTTGCCGTCAATGTTTTTTCCCCGCCACTTAACTGGTTGATGCCCGTAGGGCGCTTGCCTTTTGGCTTTGCCACAATATCAATCCCTGTCTCCGCAAGGTTATCAGGATTTTCCAAAACCATATCGGCGGTATCATCTTCAGTGAACAATGCCTGGAAAACATTTTGAAAATTCTCCCTCACTTTATTAAAGGTTTCCAGGAACATACGGTTGGCGGTAATTTCAACTTCCTGTATGGTTTGCATGAGTGAATCTTTCGCACTCACCAGATCATTTTTTTGTTCAACAATAAACTCATAACGTTTCTTCATTTCAACATACGCTTCAATCGCCGTAGGATTTATTTCACCCATATTCTCCAGCCTCTTTTTCATCCGGTCGCTTTTCTCCCGGAGATCTTCAAGAGAAGTTTCTGAAGTTCTTTCTTCATCAAGAATCGCATCCAGGTCAACTTTAAATTCTACATTGAGGCGCTCTTTCATTCCTGCAAGGTGCAGCTTCAGTTCATTGAGCTTATCTTTTATTTCGTTGAGTAAATGATCGGTTTGCTCTTTTGCTTTTTGCTTGTGGCGCAGCTCACTTTCTTTTTCATTCAGTTCATTTCTCAAATTATAATATGCCTGGTCTGACTCGTTTAATTTCTTTTCTTCAATATCCTTATTTTTCAATAATGAGATCACAGTTTCTTCGAGTTGAGCCAGTGCTTCATTGGTTGCGGAAATATCTGCAGCAGCATCTTTCTTTTGCGAGGCACTATTTTCTCTTTGTATGCCAAGCTCTGTAAGCTGGTTGCTTTTAAATTCCAGTTCCTGTTGCAAGGCATTTACCTTACTTTGTTGTTTTGCGAGCAACAGGTTATTTTCATTATAAAGACCGTTCACATCATTGAATTCATTTTCGGCATTTACAAATTCATCAACAACAATTTTCATTTTGGCATCCAGTTGTTCTACCTGCACTTTTAAGGATTCTAACAATAACCGGGTTTCGTTTATGGCTGCATGATTTTGTACGAGTTGTTCCCGGAGCTCTTGTAAACGATTTGCTGCAACCAACTGCTGATGGATCGTGTTCTCAGACTTATTTTGAATAGAAAATGAAGAATTAATTAGTTCATTTATATGTTGTTGTGTTTGTTGTATCACATTTTCTTTTAATTGCTCGTTAAATGCTATTACTTCATTGGAGCGTTGGGTAATTATGGTTTTCAAACCATTGACTTTATCTTTTTGAACCGATATTTTTCCGGCAAGTTTTTCAAGATTTTTTGTGCGTCCGATTTTTTTTCCTTCAAATAATCCAACACTTCCCCCGGTGAGGGAATAATTTCCTTTTACATATTTGCCATGTTTTTCAAGAACGATATAGCCATTACTGTTTTGCAACGCCTCTTCATTTTCAGCTATGAAAACATTGCCTAAGAGATACCCTGCAAGATGCTTATATTTTTCATCAATTTCAATAACAGACAATGCTGAAATAGCTCCTTCAAATACCTGTTCAGTCGTGTATTTAAAAGTGTTTAATTTATCAAGAAGAAAGAAATTAGCTTTTCCCTTTTTATTATCATCCAAAAGATGTACTGCCGTAAGCCCTTCCCCGAGATCATTAACCACATAATAATTAAGGTATGGCTCCAGCACATTTTCAACTGCCGTGCGATATTCTTCTTTTACATAAATTATATCAGAAAGCAAAGGAGCCGTAAAGTTCCATGCTTTATTGTTATGAAGAAATTTTACACTTTCAGGATAACCTTCCATAGTATCTATAAGGCTCTTTAAAAGATCATGCTCGTTTTGCCTTGAATCAAGCGCGCGGTTCTCTTCAGCAAGCTCGCTTCTCAATTTTTCCAGAAGTTCCTGGGTTTCCACAATTTGTTCTTTGGTAAAAGTATTGTGTTGCCTCAGTTGTTCCAGCGTTGATCTTTTCTCTTCAAGCTCTTTTTCAATTTGTTGTTTTTCTATTTCAAGCTTACCAAGTATTTCTGTACGCTGGGTTTGTTCTTCTTCAATTTGAGCAACGGTACGTTGCAGGTTGTGAATAGAAGTATCGGCTACGGCAACATTCTTTTCTGCTTCGAAATAGTTTCGCTGTAAGCCCATCTGTGCCTGGCGCAATGTATCTACAGCGGATCTTTTTTCATCAAATATTTTTCTCTTCTCTTCAGTATTTTCCTTCAGCAACTGCAGTTGTTGCTTTTGTTCCGAAAGCTTAGTGTCCTCATCATTTATCTGTTGTTTTGTAAAACCAATGCTTTCTTCTATTCCTTTTAATTGTCCTTCAGCCTTTAGCAAAAAATCTTCTAGCCCGGCTTCCCTTTCTTTCAAATATTGCAATCGCTGGGCACTTAAATTCTTTTTACTTTCCTTTTCTCTTACGATATTGTTCAGTTCGTTAAATGCATGCTGCTGCTGTTGCAGGGCCTTTTCCTTTTCAATAAAATCTGCTTTTTCTTTTTCAATAGCGGCTTCGTCTGTTGCTATGGCTGCTTCCAGTTGTGCCCTCCTATCCGTTTCATTTTTTTGCTGCTCATGCAATTCTTTATAAGTAATATTAAACCCTTCCAGCGCCGCTTTTGCCAGTTCAATACTTACTTCACGATATTCTTTTTTGATCTCATAATATTTTTCGGCTTTTTTTGCCTGGCTTTCTGTAGTTTTTAACTGGTTATTTATCTCGAACAATAAATCTTCAATGCGGGCGAGATCCTGTTCAGTAGCGTCCAGCTTTAATTTAGCTTCCCGCTTTCTTGTTTTATAAATCGAGATGCCCGCGGCCTGTTCAAGCATTCTGCGGCGGCTGTTCTCCTTGTCTTTTATTATATCATCAACCATTCCCAGCTCAATTATTGCATAGCTATCAGTACTTACACCGGTATCCATAAAAAGGTTATGGATGTCTTTTAACCTGCAGCTTACATCATTCAGGCGGTATTCACTATCGCCGTTCTTGTAATATTTACGGGTAATAGTTACTGTATTGAATTCGGTAGGTAGTAAATTGCGTGTATTCTCAAACGTGAGGCTCACTTCTGCAAGCCCGCTGGCACTGCGGGTTTTAGAGCCATTAAATACAAGGCTCTCCAGGTTCTCGCTCCGGAGCTGGCTTATCTTTTGCTCACCAATAACCCAACGGATGCTATCCACGATGTTGCTTTTCCCGCAACCATTGGGGCCAATTACACCGGTAATTCCTTCATCAAAGTTTAGGATAGTTTTGTCGGCAAAACTTTTAAAACCCTTTATTTCAAGGCTCTTTAATCTCACTATATCTTTTTTTATACGCTCCCTGAAAGGACTATTCGGGCAGGCAGGCAAATATATCGGTTATGTTATAAACAAAAGTCTCGGGGTACGGATTGTGTTTCATACTTATACACACCTTTTTCACAGATTTTTCGTATTGATTTATTATTAATACAACATTCCAATTTTTTGTGCATTTGATTTTATATACATTTACAAAAAAATTAACATGAAAACAGTTCTTGTTCCGGTGGATTTTTCCGCAACTTCAGTGAATGCCGCAAAATACGCCGTTGCTCTTGCAAAGGAAATTACGGGTGTTCACATAATTCTGTATAACGTATACAACCGAATAAGCTTTAAGTCTTTAACTGAAAAAGAAAAAGGTTCCCGTAAGATGGTTACAGAAAATGAATTAAAAAGATTAAAACGTAAGCTGGGGGCTTCTGAGGATCAGAATATCTCTATTGAATCTGAAGAAGGTTCATTTATTGACAGCCTTGAAAAATATGTTCTTAGCAACCACGTCGATATGGTAATTATGGGCATTACCGGCAGTTCAAAGATTAAACAGGTTTTTATGGGAACCAATACACTTAATGTAATAAGACATATCAAAACACCGGTTATGATCGTTCCGCCAAAGGCTGAATTTACCGGGCTAAAAAATGTCCTGTTCACATCAGACTTTAAAGATGTGGCACGTGCAACTCCTTTTGATCCTCTTAAAAAAATACTTGATCTTTTTAAGCCAACTCTAAACATTCTTAATGTGGATAGTGAACATTATATTGAGTTGACCGAGGAATATAAAAAGGAAAGAGATGCCATGGAAGATAAGTTGGGCAGTTATAATCCCGAGTTTTCTTTTTTAAGAGCTTTTGATTTTTTAGAGGGTATCAACGGCTTTGCACAGGCAAAAAATATAGATGCCATAATCACTGTTCCGAGAACGCATAGTTTTTTAAGCCAGCTATTTAAAACCAGCCATACAAAAAAGCTTGCATATCACAGTTATGTTCCTATTATTGCTATTCATTGTTAAAAAATTAATTGCCGGTATGTAGCTTGTTGTGATCGTTACCTGGTATTTTTCTTACCGTTCCCAACAAATATAAGTTTGCATTTTCACAGCTCACCAAGGTAAAGATTCGTGGTGAAACCTTTACATTTACAAAATCTCTCCCGGAAAATTTTTAAATAATAATTTACCGCTCCGGTTCATTGGGTAAAAATGATTTATGAAGAATATAAAGATTATAGAAGTACCCAGCGAGATCGGTGCAGGCACAAGAGGCGCCAGTCTCGGTATTGATGCCATAAAAATTGCTGCTCTTGATTTTATGAGTAATTTCTTTGTACATTTTCCTTCAGAAAAAATAGAAACGGAAAACAATTTATTATTTGAGCCCATTTCATCGCCCTATGCCAAAAGAATAAACGGTGTGCTAATGATGTATGAAAGAGTATCAAAAGCTGTGAAGGAAACAATTAAAAATAATTTTTTCCCGGTGGTTATAAGCGGAGATCATAGTAATGCCGGCGGTACAATTGCCGGCATTAAAGCGGCAAAGCCCGATAGCCGTCTTGGTATAATTTGGATCGATGCGCATGCCGACCTGCACACACCTTATACAACACCTTCGGGTAATATGCATGGCATGCCCCTTTCAGCATCCATTGGCGAGGATAATGAAGAAAGTAAAGTTCATGACATTGATGAAAAGACAAAAAAACAATGGGAGCAATTGAAACAGTTTGGAAAAATTTCTCCAAAAGTTTTACCTGAGGATATTGTTTTAATTTCTTTAAGAGATTATGAAAAGGAAGAAAAACATTTGATTGACAAATATGGCATGTATGTAATTACTACAGCAGAGTTGCGGCGAAAAGGACCCGAAAATGTTGTGAAGGCAGCGTTACGGTTTTTAACTGACTGCACGGATATTTATGTAAGCTTCGATGTGGATTCTCTTGATTCATCAATAACAAAAGGTACAGGTACACCTGCGAGCAACGGGCTTAAAGAAAGAGAGGCCGAAGACCTTGTGAGTAAATTTATGCAGAACAGGAAGATATGCTGCTTCGAGATCACTGAGGTAAATCCTACACTCGATAAAGAAAATCTGATGGCAGAAATTGCCTTCAACATTTTGCAGCGCAGTGTAAATGTGCTGATGATGAATTAAATGCCCCTAAATCCCTGCCGGATGCAAGGATTTAGGGATGCATTAAGAAAGTATATATTATGAAAAAGACACTCAATTTCATTTTGGCATTTGTTGTTACTCTGTCATCAACCGGCCAATCTTTGAAAAGACCCAAACTAGTTGTGGGGATTGTTATAGACCAAATGCGATGGGATTATCTTTACCGCTTCTACGACCGCTATGCCGAAAATGGCGGCTTTAAAAGATTAATATCCCAGGGATTTAGTTGCGATAACACGATGATTCCTTATGCTCCTACTATTACTGCGTGTGGTCATTCGTGCATTTATACCGGCTCTGTTCCCTCAATAAATGGCATTGCGGGAAATTTCTGGTGGGATAACAGGTTAAACAAAAATGTTTATTGTACAGAGGATTCTTCCGTAAAAACCGTAGGCAGCAATACTGCCGCAGGAAAGGAAAGCCCCAGGAATTTATTAACAACAACAATCGGTGACGAATTAAGATTGGCTACAAATTTTCAAAGTAAGGTATTCGGCATTGCATTAAAGGACCGCGCCAGTATTTTACCTGCAGGCCATAGCGCCAACGGGGCTTATTGGTTTGATAACAAAACCGGTGACTGGATCACTTCCGATTATTACATGAAAAGCTTACCGGGATGGGTAAAAAATTTCAATTCGCAGAAATTAGTTGATAAATATTATAAAGAGGGATGGAATACTTTATACCCTCTTAATACATACACGCAAAGTACAGCAGATGAGAATGCTTACGAGGCCAAGCCTTTTGGCCCGGCTGCAAAAGGCTTTCCTTATAATTTTACCGGCTTTGCAGGTAATAATTATGGCGTTGTTTATGCAACACCCTTTGGCAATAGAATTACGGCTCAATTTGCAGAACAGGCCATCATAAACGAACAACTGGGGGCTGATTCTATCACCGATTTACTGGCTGTAAGTTTTTCTTCTCCCGACTATGTTGGCCATTCATTTGGGCCTAATTCCGTAGAAGAAGAAGATACTTATTTAAGGCTTGATAAAGAACTCGGCAACTTTTTAAATTTTCTTGATACCAAAGCAGGCAAAGATCAATATGTTATTTTCTTATCCGCTGATCATGGCGTAGCTCATGTGCCTGCTTTCGCCAGGGATCATAATATCCCCGCCGGTATAATAGATTTTTCATCACTGGCAGTTAAAATGAATACCGCGCTTAATGAAAAATTTGGCCAAAATAAATTAGTTCTGGCTATTGCTGAATACCAGGTTGTTTTGAATTTACCGGTAATCGCTTCATCTTCTTTGAAAATAATTGATATAAAAAACTGGATCATAAATTATTTGTCTGGGGTGCCGGGAATAGACAGGGTGATTGATATGGATAATTTATACAATGTGCCGCTCAATGCCAAAGTGCGGGAAATGTTTGCCAACGGTTATAACCCTGCAAGAAGCGGCCAGATACAAATAATTTTGCAACCGCAATGGATAGACGGCTTTGGAACGGGAGGAGGAACTACGCACGGACTTTGGAATCCATACGATGCGCATATTCCACTTCTTTGGTATGGATGGGGAATAAAACCCGGAAAAACCAACAGGGAATTATACATGACAGATATTGCTCCTACACTGGCAGCCCTTCTCCACATTCAAATGCCGAGCGGCTCGGTTGGAAATGTGATACAGGAGATTTTTAAATAGTATTCGGAAGGTCTATAGAGTTTTAATTTTTTATTTCTGCTGATTGTAACATATCAAAAATCCACGATGGCAAAATTATTGTGTATTGCTCTATCATTATTCCTGCAACAGCATTCAGTTTTTAGCCAGCCCACGCTGGTAAACCGGCAATTATTTTTTTTGGATGACCGCACAATTGAAGTTACTCTTACAACCGATATAAGAAAATTATGGCATGATAAAAAAACACCCGCATACCAGTCTGCCATTATCATCATGAAATTTTCTGACACTTCATCAATCAATGAAGAGATACGTGTGAAGCCAAGGGGCATATACAGAAAAAATAATTGCGACATGGCTGCCTTAATGTTAAATTTTAAAAATTCTTCTTCACCAAAGCTTTCACCGTTAAAGAGCCTTAAATTGGTGGGTGATTGCAAAAAAGGGTTTACGTATGAACAACTATTATTGAAAGAATATCTTGTTTATAAGATTCAGAATTTTCTTTCGAATATGAGCTTTCGTGTAAGGTTGTTGCATATAACATACAACGACAGTAAACAAAAAGTAAAGCCTTACACGCAGTATGCTTTCCTGATGGAAGATATGAAGGACCTTGCAAGACGGAATAATTGTATTGAAACCAGGCAATCAAATATTTTCACTGAAGCTGCCAAAAGGGAGCAGATGACTTTCGTGAATTTATTTCAGTATATGATAGGAAACACAGATTGGTCAATTCCGAAATGCCATAATATAAAATTGATGGTGCCAAAAAATGATACGCTTGCAAGGCCCTACGCAATCCCTTACGATTTTGACTACAGCGGCTTTGTGAATGCAGATTATGCGATACCCGACTCCAGTCTTGGTATTGAATCAGTGAGCGAAAGGCTGTATCGTGGCTTTCCACGCCGCTTAGATGAGCTACAGGCAGCAATTAATGTTTTCCAGGAAAAAAAAGAAAGCATAATGTACTATATTGATCATTTTGATTTATGCAGTGTAGGGTGCCGGAGGGATATGACAGGATACCTCAATGAATTTTATAAGATCGTGGCGAATAAAAAAAATATAGAATCAATTTTTATTAAGCATGCCCGAACTGAATAAATTTTCCATTATGGAATATACTTTTGAAAATAACAACAAACAAGAACCCGGCTTTCTTTAAAGCTACATGGGTAACTCCTGTTTCTGGCGATGGCTTGCAAGTGAAGGATCCATCTCAATTGCTTTGTCACATATTTTTTGCCCTTTTTCTTTATCACCCTTTTTTTGAAAAGTCATTCCAGCCATAAATAATGAACGGGCATCTTTAGGATTTATCGTCAGCAATTTTTCATAATAACTTATTGCGTCATCATAATGTTTGGTATCGTACATCGCCTGGGCAATATTGTTGAGGAGCTCTGTATTGTTGGGTTTTTTTTGCATGATCTCAGCCAGTGCTTTCATCCCGGCCGGAACGTCGCCGGTATAGATTTGCGAAAAGCCCACATTTTCATTAAAATCATTTGTTTTCGTATAGCCCGCATTACCGGCCATTGTGAAATATTTCAATGCACTTTTATAATCGTCCTGGTTGTAGTAGATAAGCCCCAACTCATACATCCATGTGTTTCGTGAAGGTTCTAATGCAACAGCCGTTTGAAATTGGGGTATGGCACTTTTTTCATTTTCCAGCTCAAGGTAAGTACGCCCCAAAGTATAAGCAGATTCGCCATCTTTATCGTTTTTAGCAATAGCCTTTTGCAAAAAATTTACTGCTTTTGCATAATCTTCGAGCTCATAATAACTCATTCCCATAATGCGGTCAGCATCTGGACAGTTGCTGCATTTTTGTACCAGGTCTATTGCCTTTTGAAACTGGCGATTATTGAAATAAAGTGAAGATAATTCTTTGACTACATCATTATTATTGGGCTGCAACTGGTAAGCCTTTGTGAAATTTCCCAGGGCCGCGTCAACTTTACGCATCTCCAGGTTTACTTTACCATTTTCAATATATGCCTCTGTATAATTTTTATCCAACTGAATCGCTCTATCGAAATTTTTTCCGGCAACGGCAAAAAGACGGGCATCTTTTGCTTCCGTCCCCTTCTTAAAATAAAACTGTGCACTATCAGTATTTTGAGAAAAAACGAAACAGGCAGACAGGCATAAAAATGTTGTTAGGATCAGGTTTTTCATGGGAGCGGATTTACAAATGATATACCGGTTCTATTTAAGTACTATAGCTCCTAACGAAGGCAGGCGCAGGTTTATTTCATACAATTTGTTTTTTTTATCCACGGGGATAGTTGTAACAGCGTGGCCATCAACTTCACCGCTGCCCCAGAATTTCTTTTCATCACTGTTAAATATTATTTCCCAGTCCTTTTTGCCACAGATTTGTATTTTCCAGTTTTCCCTTTTAACTGGGGTCATATTGAAGACCATCAATACATCCTCCTTGCTTTTTTTCCCTTTTCTCAAATAAACAATAACCGATTCATTGCGATGGTCAAGATCTACCCATTCAAAACCTTTTTTATCAAACTGGTATTCATAAAGGGCGGGTTGCGAGGTATAAAGCCGGTTAAGCTCACTCACAAAGTCCTGCATTTTCTGATGTGGCTCATGTTCCAGAAGATGCCAGTCAAGCTCTGTACTGAAATTCCATTCAGTTGTCTGGGCAAATTCATTTCCCATGAAAAGCAGCTTACCGCCGGGGTGAGTGTACATATAAGTGTATAATAATCTCAGGTTGGCAAACTTCTCCCATTCATTACCCGGCATTTTATAAATCATCGGGGATTTACCATGCACTACCTCATCATGGCTCAAAGGCAGCATAAAATTTTCATCATAGTAATACATCATGCTAAACGTGAACTTATCCTGGTGGCCCTTTCTGAAAAAAGGATCCATTTTAAAATAACCGATCGTATCGTGCATCCACCCCATCATCCATTTCATTCCAAATCCAAGTCCGCCATTGACTGTAAGGCCGGTTATATTTGGCCGGTCGGTAGACTCTTCAGCAATCATTTGCACATCAGGAAAATCACGGTACACCATTTCATTAAGATTTTTAACGAAAGCAATGGCCTCCACGTTTCCATTACCACCGAATTCATTAGGTTCCCACTCTCCTTCCTTTCTTGAATAATCTAGCCGCAACATAGAACTTACCGCATCCACTCTTATACCGTCAATATGAAATTTATCGAACCAGAATCTTGCACTGCTGATCAAAAAAGATCGTACCTCTGGCCTTCTATAATTAAAAATGTATGAGTTCCAGTCGGGGTGAAATCCCTTTCTCATATCGGCATATTCGTAGGTGTGTGTGCCATCAAACATAAAGAGCCCATGAGCATCATATGGAAAATGCGATGGAACCCAGTCGAGTATTACGCCGATATCCTCGTGATGAAACGCTTCAATCATCTCCATGAAATCTTCGGGTATGCCAAACCGTGAGGTTGGCGCAAAATAACCTGCTCCCTGGTAGCCCCAGCTTCCATCAAAAGGATATTCCATTACGGGCATAAATTCTACGTGTGTAAATCCCATCTTTTTTACATAAGGCACCAGCAGCCTGGCTGTTTCGCGATAAGAATTTAATGAATCTTCATTATAGGGATAAGGCCGCATCCAGCTTGCAAGGTGCACTTCATAAACACTCCATGGCGCATTAAGATTATTATTTTTGAACCGTTTCTGCATCCAGCCATCATCACGCCATGTATGCTCAAGGCTAATGGTTTTTGATGCAGTACCCGGGCGTAGTTCCCAATGATTGGCATAGGGGTCTCCCTTATATAATCTTGCTCCTTCATATCCTTCAATATAAAATTTATAGGAGGCATATTCATTAACATCCGGAATAAAACCTTCCCAGATGCCCGAGCGTTCCAGTCTTACAAATAATACATGCGCCCTTTCATTCCAACCATTAAAATCTCCAACAACACTCACTAATGTTGCATTTGGCGCCCATACAGAAAAATAATGTCCCTTCCTGTTTAAAACCGTAAGCGCATGTGAGCCAAATTTTTTATACAGGCTATAGTGAGTTCCATTTCTGAAATTTTCAAGATCTTCGCTGGTAAAAAAGGAATAATTCCATACGGGCTTTGTGCTGTCTACAAAATTTACTTCTTCGTATTTTGGCAAACCCGCGTTGGTTTTTTCGGCACGGCTTGTTTCAGGATGAGATTTTTTTGTTCCCATTTATGGAAAATGTTTATTAATAAATCTTAATAATAAGCACTTTTGCTTTAACGTAAATTTAAGAATAGCGTTTAAGTTATGATAAATAAATTGGTCACTTTTGAAATATATTCGGCTGCCGTCTAAAACTATCCGCTTCATGAAAAAATTTATTACTCTTTTCACAGGTGTATTGTTTCTTACTTTTTCGTCATCTGCCCAGTTATCAAAGGTCACCGGATCAGTAAATGACCAAAGCGAAAATAAGCCTGTAAAAAATGCGGTGATCGCTTTATTGATACCAAAAGATTCCATCCTTTACAAATTTACACGCAGTGACGCGCAGGGCAAATACCTGTTGAAAGATGTAAAGCCCGGAAGTTATATTTTAATGACCACCCATCCCTACTACGCCGATGTACTTGAAGATGTTGAAATAAAAGGTGACATTGAATTTCCACCATATGCACTTATATCCAAGGCAAAATTATTACAGGAAGTAATCGTAAAATCCGGAAGCCCTCTGAAGATAAGAGGCGATACTACGGTTTATACCGCCGATAGTTTTAAAGTAAGCGCTAATGCTAATGTGGAGGAACTGCTTAAAAAATTGCCCGGTATCCAGGTTGATAAAGATGGAAAAATAAAAGCTATGGGCGAAACAGTGGAAAAAGTATTGGTTGATGGCGAAGAATTTTTTGGTGATGATCCGGGGATGGCTGTTAAAAATTTAAGAGCTGATGCGGTAAAAGAAGTGCAGGTATTTGATAAAAAGAGTGACCAGGCAGAATTTACAGGGATAGATGATGGCAAAACACAAAAGACCATCAACCTGAAATTAAAGGACGATAGAAAAACCGGGTACTTTGGAAAGGTAGATGTGGCCGGAGGTACGCAGCAACACATTGATAACCGCTATAACGGTGATTTACTCTTCAGCACTTTCAAAGGCAAAAGGAAATTTTCCGGTTTTTTATTGAATGGCAATACCGGGCAGGACGGCCTAAACTGGCAGGATGAACAAAAATATGGCGCACTGGATGATAATATATCCATGAGTATGGATGATGATGGCGGGGTTATGATGATGTGGCAGGGAAACACGGCAGATGATGAGCCTTATGTTGATCCGCAAACTGGCTTTATGACCAATGTAAACGCGGGTATTCAATACAGTAATAAATGGAATGATAAATACAACCTGAATCTCTCTCCCAAATACAACAGCCAGCAATATACCAATCATAAACAAACCTTTACCCAAACCCAGGTGGGAGATTCGGTATTGAATCAAAATTCAGACGTCATCAGTAGTGTTAACAGGCACAATTTTAAGATCAGGGGAGTTTGGGACATGAAACTGGATTCTATGAATACTTTAAAGATAACAGCTAACAGTAATTTTTATCATACTGAAAGCGGCGAAACCAACAACTCTTTAACTACAGGAAATACAGGCACGCTAAAAAATTCAAGTAACAGGCAATTACAAACCAATAGTGATAAAAATGCCTTATCGGGAAATTTCATTTTCAAACATAAATTTAATAAAAACAGGAGAACATTATCCATTACTGCCGACTGGAATACACTGAATAACCAGGGGACAACTTTTTTAAAATCGCAGAACCAGGCATATCTTGATGGTAGCATATCCGGTAGCCAGGATTTGGATCAAATGAAAGATTATAACCAATCCACTAAAAACATTTCCTCAAAAATTGTTTATACAGAGCCTCTCAGCAAAAAATATTCTTTGGAACTGGGCTACCAGCTTAGCTATAATTATGGTACTAACGACCAGGTAACATACAGCTATTCTCCGGTTTCTAAAAAATATGATTATGCAATTGATTCTTTATCAAACCAGTTTAAACAAAACATCCTGCAGAATATCCCTTCAGCCAAAATAAATTTTGCAAACAAGAAAATAAAAATCAATATAGGCTCCGGATTTGGATTTACAAATTTTGATTTAAAGGATCTTACTTTTAATAAAGATTATACCAGGAATTACGTTAATTTTTACCCCGCGGCCAATATAACCTATACCTATAAAGCAAACCATAATATACGGTTTAATTACAACGGGAATACCACACAGCCAACTATTAACGAGTTACAACCTTTAAGAAATAATAACGATTATTTCAATCAATATATTGGTAACCCGGATTTAAAACCTTCTTTCTCCAATTCATTCAATGTGTCGCACAACAGCTATAATTTTATTAAAGACATTTTTACCTATCAATCTATAAATGTAAGAGTAACCGGTAATTCAATAACCAACAACCGCACTATCAACATTGATTCCGGCAAAACAATTACCCAGCCCATCAATACAAATGGAAATATATCAATAGAAATGAATGGAGGCATGGGTTTTAAAATAAAAAAGATCGATACCCGGATAAATCTTGGCCCTTCATTCAGTTATAATAAATATGCCGACGTAATAAACAGCCAAACGAGCTTTTCAAAAACAATTACGCCCGGTATTTCTGTGTGGATATCAAAGTCAAAAGAAAAAAAATATGATGTATCTGTCGGTAACGAATTTTCTTATAACAGCAATACTACTTCACAAAACAGTACTAAAATTCATTACTATACCAATACACTCAGGTTTAACGGAACACTATACATCAAAAAAGTATGGTCGGTTATTACGGACTACCAGTTTTATGAGCGCCAGAAAACAATACAGTTTGAAAACAATCTTAATAACCATCTTTTGAATGCGCGTTTGCAACGCACGTTTAAGAACAATGAATTCACCGCATATTTTTCAGTGCATGATATCTTAAATCAAAACATTGGCATAGATAGAAGTTTTTACAGCAATACTTATTCTGAGGTAAGAAACGACAGGCTAAAAAGATATTTCCTGATCGGCTTTACATGGGATTTTAAGAATAAGGCTGCTAAAACCAAATAGCATTTTTAAAAAATACAGGTATGAAAATCAAGATATTATTTTTATTCATAGCAACATTTTTAATGGCCGGCTTACATGCACAGCAATTTATAAGCAAGGCTACCATTGAGTATGAAATGAAAGCGAATATTAAAAAAACGATGGGCAACGGTATGTTCGAAGAAATGCTGAAAGAAAATCTGCCCCAGTTTAAAACGGCATATTACACTTTTACATTTGCTGATAATAAAAGCCTTTACAAGTTTGATCGTTGGGATGCAGGTGCTAAAATGCCTGAATGGCTAAGGAAGAGCGATGAGGATAACGTTTGGTATTTTGACCATAACAGCGGGATATTAAACATGAGAAAAAATGTATGGGGCTCTGATTTTAATGTAGAAGACTCTATACCGGCATTGCAATGGAGGTTAATTCCCAATGAGAACAGGGTAATCGCCGGTTTCAATTGCAGGAAGGCATCTGCAAAAATATTTGATAGCGTATACGTATTTGCTTTTTATACTGATGAAATTACCATCTCCGGAGGGCCCTGTTCGATAAATGGCTTGCCTGGAATGATTTTGGGAGTTACCATTCCAAGGTTATTTACTTCATGGATTGCTACCAAAGTCGTTTTGAGCGGAGTAGATGAAAATACAATAAAGCCTGTTTCTGTTAAGAAAAATTATAGCATAAAAACCCTGGAATCTACTTTAGATGAACGTACCAAAGACTGGTATGACGATGGCGGTGATCCTGAAGAATCGAAACAACAGAAGAACCGGTTTATATGGGGGACGTTGTTGTGAATAGTCAGTTGCCAATGGTCAATGGTGAGTTGTGAATGGTCAATGGTCAATGGTCAATGGTCAATAAGTCAATAGTCAATAGTCAAATGACTAAATGACTCAATGACTCAATGAC
>JBDTZL010000378.1:0-14216 GCA_040005125.1 Ginsengibacter sp. | reverse complement strand
CCTTACCAACATAAATAACCTTTCCTTTTTTATCATGAAAATAATATACCCCTGGCTGTTGCGGTAGTTTTTTTATTGTTTTTGAAGAAATATTGGGAGGTAGAAATTGCTCTTTGCTTTTTACGGTCAGCATCGTTTGTACGTGCCCGTTAGCATCGCATTTCAAGAGGTGATGGAAGAGTTGAAGGGTCGCCTTCGCGTCGCCCAATGCCCTGTGGCGGTCTTCAATTGTTATACCCAGGTGCCTGCATATTTTTCCAAGGCCATAGCCGGGCATACCCGGGAGTATTTGCCTGCCAAGCCTTATGGTGCAAAGTTTTTTACAATTGAGGTTATAACCCGATTGTGCCAGGTGATGCTTTACGAATGAATAATCAAAATTTACATTATGGGCGACAAATATTTTATCGTTCAGCATTTCAAAAAGTTCCCAGGCAACGCTGCTAAACGGCCTTTCAAACTCTACCATTTCATTGGTGATCCCTGTAAGTGCAGCCACATATTTGGGTATTGTATATAGTGGATTGAGCAAAGTATGATAGTGGCTTACTAGTTTTTCTCCATCTGAAATGCACACCGCAATTTCAGTTATTCCATTTGCAGCAGCATAACCACCCGTAGTTTCAATATCAACAACAGCGTATAACAAAATATGAATTTAAAATACAAACTTACTAACTTCTTTAGTTACATAGTACATATGGCTTTATCACATTTGAGTAATATTGATTTTCGTCATGCTGTTTTATTTTGTTTTCAATCATACCGGCTTGCAGCGCGGCCTTAGGCAGGCCTCACCCCCAACCCCTTCGACCCTTCGATACCTTAGGGCAGGCTAACCCCAGAAAAGAGTCTCTCCGCCTCAGGCGAAAAGGGAACTACCGTACCAGTTGCAATTTTTTATTTTTGTTTTCATTCAAACTCCTGGCAATATAATACATACCGTTTTTATTACATTTGCAGGCTATACAAATTTTCAGAGATTTTATGGAGTTAAGTAAAAATTATATACCCGCAACGGTTGAGGAAAAATGGTACAAACACTGGCTTTCAAAAGATTATTTTAAAAGCGTGCCCGATGACCGGCAGCCTTTTACAATAGTAATCCCTCCGCCAAATGTAACCGGAGTGCTGCATATGGGGCATACTTTGAACGAAACCGTCCAGGATATACTAGTACGCAAAGCCCGCATGAGCGGCTTCAACGCATGCTGGGTGCCCGGCAGTGATCATGCTTCCATTGCCACCGAAGCTAAAGTGGTCGGGATGCTCAGGCATGAAAAGGGAATTGGCAAGGAGGATCTGTCAAGAGAGGAGTTCCTGAAATATGCATATGAATGGAAAGAAAAATACGGAGGAATTATTTATAACCAGATAGCAAGGCTGGGTTGCAGTGTAGACTGGAGCAGGGTATGCTTTACGATGGATGATCATTATTATAAGGCGGTAATAAAAGTTTTTGTTGACCTCTATAACAAAGGGCTTATTTATCGTGGTGCAAGAATGATCAACTGGGATCCCGCAGCAAAAACAGCTTTGAGTGATGAAGAAGTTGAGTATCGGGAAGTGACGGGAAAGTTATATTATATAAAATATGAAATAGCGGCCTCCCCAAACCCTTCCAGGGGAGGGGCTTTTGAACCATTAAATTCCGAACGGGACTTTATCATGATTGCTACCCAGCGCCCCGAGACTATAATGGGTGATGTAGCAGTATGTGCCAATCCAAGCGATGAACGCTACACGCATTTAAGAGGCAAAAAAGTAATTATCCCGCTGATCAATAAAGAAGTGCCGGTAATTTTTGATGAATATGTTGATAAGGATTTTGGCACCGGCATTTTAAAAATCACCCCGGCGCATGACATCAATGATTTTAATATCGGGCTTAAATATAACCTGCCCGTTGTAGATACCTTAAATGAAGACGGTACTATAAGCGAAGCCGCGCAAATTTATATCGGTGAAGATCGTTTCGTTGCACGCAAAAAAATTGTAGCCGAGCTGAAAGAAAAAGGATTCTTAATAAAAGAAGAAAAATATACCACCAGGCTTGGCTACAGCCAGCGTACTAACGTGGTAGCAGAGCCGAAGATATCCACGCAATGGTTTGTAAAGATGAAAGAGCTTGCCGGCCCGGCATTAGAGGCTGTTACTTCAGGGGAAGTTACTATTCACCCGGGTGAAAAATTTTTAGCAACCTACAAATACTGGATGGAGAACATAAAAGACTGGTGCATCAGCAGGCAGCTTTGGTGGGGACATCAGATACCGGCATGGTACGATGAAGAAGGGAGATTCGTGGTAGCAGAAACTGCAGAACAGGCAAAAGAAATATTCAATAATCAATATTCAATAATCAATGCCCAATTAACCCAGGATGAAGATGTGTTAGACACCTGGTGCTCTTCGTGGATATGGCCTATTGAAGTATTCCATGGAATAACACAGCCCGGCAATGCAGATGTAAATTATTATTACCCCGTTTCTGTTCTGGTTACAGGCCAGGACATTATTTTTTTCTGGGTTGCCAGGATGATCATGGCGGGGATGGAATATATGCATGAAAAACCTTTCAGCGACGTCTACTTTACGGGTATGGTACGGGACACACAGGGTAGAAAAATGAGTAAGAGCCTTGGCAACAGCCCCGATCTTTTGCAGCTGATACATGAATATGGCGCCGATGCAGTTCGCTTTGGAATTATGATCTCTTCTCCCGCCGGTAATGATCTTTTATTTGATGAAGCAAGTCTTGAGCAGGGAAAACATTTCAATAATAAACTCTGGAATGCATTGAAGTTGATAAAGATGTGGTCGGAGAAGCCGGCTGGCGGCAGTGGGCCAGCAGCAGTGGGCAGCGGGCAGTTGGCAGTGGGCAGTGGGCATGCCCCTAATTTTGCAATCACCTGGTTTGAGAATCGCTTAAACGAAGTAAGCTCAGAGGTTGATGTTTTAATGGGCCAGTTCAGGCTAAGTGAAGCTTTGAAAACAATTTACTCTCTTATATGGGATGATTTCTGCAGCTGGTTCCTCGAATGGATCAAGCCTGAATATGGGCATCCGATTGATACAGAAATATATAATGCGGCAGTTTCTTTTTTCGAGGATATACTTCATATCCTGCACCCTTTCATGCCTTTTATTACAGAGGAAATTTATCATCTTTTAAAAGAAAGAAATGATGATATCATTGTAAAACAATTTTCAATTGCCCAACAATCAAAACAGGAAATTCTACAACTTGGCAACAAATTAAAAGACCTGGTAACTTCCATACGTGATGCCAGAAATAAAAATAATATCAGGCAAAAAGATCCCATCAGGATGTTTATTGAAACAGAATCCGTAGATTCCTATGAATTGATCAAAAATATCCTGGCCAAACAGGTAAACGCTGAAAGTATCGAATTTAACACACAGCCCGCAGCTTCTTCTGTTACCATTGTTGTAGGCAAAGAAAAATTGTACATTGAAACCAACATCGAGATTGATGTAACTATTCAAAAGGAAAAATTGCTAAAAGACCTTGATTATCTTAAAGGTTTCCTAATTACCATTGATAAAAAATTAAGTAATGATAGATTTGTACAAAATGCCAAACCAGAGGTGATCGGGCTGGAACGCAAAAAGAAAGCAGATGCGGAAGCGAAGATCAGGGCGATTGAACAAAGTATTTCTTTTCTGAATTAAAAAGGGCATCTTACCCCGCATATTGGTATAAAAAAGTTACTTATGAATTTATACAGATCGTTCGCTTTTATATTCCTCCTGGTAAGTACAGCATGTATAGCAGTTGCACAGGCGCCCGTAATTGTTAAAGTTGCGAAATTTAAGCCCCCGGTGGTGCAAACTTTCCTGGGTATCAATACCAACGGGGCTGCTGTTACAAAAGAAGAAGCAGACCAGTTGATTGCATTGCCTTTAAAAATAACTGATGCCAAAAAAAATGCATACGCAATAGATTCTTATCAATTTATCTACAAAAGAAAAAGCGTAGTACAGGATGAGGAAACCGGGAAAAGACAAAGCACATTCACCATTGTTTCGGACAGGTTCAAAGCTGCTCCTTTGCCGAAGGTATGGGTCGATAATATAAAAGGCAGATTTCAAAAAGATGAAGAGCTTTACTTTTTTGACATCGTGGTAAAAGATAATACCGGCAGGGTCTTTTCAGCACCTGAACTGAAGATAACAATACAATAATAATGGCCTCTATAAAAAGTGCGGGCTTCAGCGATCTGCCTCTTATTCATGACCTCGCACACAGGATATGGCCGGATGCATACGGTAAAATTTTATCTCCGGAACAGTTACAATATATGCTTGGGCAAATTTACTCGCTGGCCTCACTTCAAAACCAGCTTGTTGCATTGAAACATACTTTTATTCTCATTCTCGATAATAATATCCCGGCAGGGTTTGCGTCATTTTCCCCTAAAGAAAAAAACGGCACAATTTATCGTCTTCATAAAATTTATGTATTGCCGCAACAACAGGGAGCCGGCACAGGAAAATTGCTATTGGCGCATGTAATAAATTCTATCAAATCATTGGGTGCCACTTCCCTTGAATTGAATGTTAACCGCTATAATAAAGCACGGTTATTTTATGAAAAACAAGGCTTTACAATTATTGGCCAGGAAGATATTGATATCGGGCAGGGCTATTTCATGAACGATTACGTGATGAAACTAACTATTGAATAAATTACCTCCTTCCCGTTTATTTTACAGCACAGCCCATTTACTCAAGGCATCACAACCAATTATTCAATACGCTTCCAATAGTGCATGAATACGGTGTATATTGAGGATACAACTTATTATGCTTATCCGTTTATTTTTTAGTTTTAAATAAAAACTTACTGCATATAATTTATTTGCATTATATATTGTTTATGAGAAGAAGAACCTTCCTGATCGCATTTGTAAGTTGTTTGGCTACAAATATTTCTGCCCAGGACAAATATGTTGACAGCATGGCTGAATGGGTAAACAGCCATCCGAAAGTAGATTCGCAATATATTCAAACCCTGCATAGGATCAGCTACCGGTTGAGCGAAAAAGACGTAAACGAGTCTTTTTATTATTATGGAAAAGTATCGACCTTAAGTGACAGCCTGAATTTTACTTTTGGCAAATCACTGGCGCAAATAAATCTTGGGATCTTATTATATAATTCCGGAAATTTTGATGCAAGCAATAATGCTTTTTTTAAAGCTATTGACTATGCGGAAGCATGTGGCGCACTGAGGCTAAAGGCAGTGTCTCTCAACAATGCAGGAGATAATTTTAAGACGTTAAGAAATTTCGAAAAATGCAGGCAATACACCAAAGAAGCTATAGATATCAATACACAACTGAAGGCATGGAGGGGCGTGGCTATCAATTACGAACTATTACATGAATGCGATCTTAATGAAAAGTTATATGGTGATGCAAAAAAAAATTTAGTAAAGGGAATGGCATATGCATTGCTGGCTAATGAAAGCTATATTCTTTCCCAATTTTATTTAGGCTTTGGCAAATTGCATGCTATAAATAACCACATTGATTCTGCAACTTTCTATTTCACGAAAGCCATGGACGAGGCAATGTTGGAAAGAGATATCAGGAACGAATACCAGGTTTACCTCGCTGAAGCGCAGTATTTAAAAAATTTAAGACCGGATAGAAAAATAATATTGCTGGATAGCGCATTAAGTATTGCAACACGAACCCAGTATTACGAGGGCATTTCAAATGCTGCGGAGCAACTGTCATTGGCTTATGAAGAGAAAAAAAATAAAGATTCATCATTGATCTTTTATCATGTTTATCGTACGGCTTTCGATTCATTATTTTCTGAAAACAACAGGCGAAATGTAATCATCAATGAATCAGAATGGGTTGTAAGAAGGAAAGAAATTGAAAACCGGCATTTGAAGGAGCTTTCTCAATTGCAAAAAAGAGAAATCATTTTTAAAAATGCCCTGCTGTTATCCGCCCTGGTTTTGCTGTTCCTTACAATTGTTACTGCATTTTTCATTAATAAATCGATACAATCTAAAAAGAAACGAACAGAATTTGCCTTCAAACAAAAAATTGCAGAATCACAAATACAATCGTTGCGGGCACAAATGAATCCCCATTTTATTTTTAACTGCCTTAACAGCATTGAGAATTTTATGATGCAAAATGAAAAGCGAAAGGCCAGTGATTACCTGCACAAATTTGCATTACTTATAAGAACCATATTGGAAAGCAGCCGTGATGATTTAACGACCATATCACTGGATATGGAAGCATTACAATTATATATTGATCTGGAGCAGATGCGGTTTAATAATAAATTTTATTACAAAGAGAACATAGACCCGCAATTGCTGAGAGGCGATTACAACGTGCCCTCATTGCTAATACAACCTTATGTTGAAAATGCGATCGTACATGGAATAGCCCATAGTGACAGAACAGATTTAAAATTAACGGTATCTGCCACATTGGAAAATGATTTTATAAAATACGTAATTGAAGACAACGGAATAGGCAGAACCCAGTCATCAGATTATAATAAACTTAATAAACTACACCATAAAAGTGTGGGCCTTAAAATTACCGAAGACAGGATAGGCCTGTTTAACCAGCAACAAAATTTCAATGAATACATAAAAATTATTGACCTCTATAATTCAAACAATAAACCTGATGGTACCAGGGTTGAAGTAAAAATAAAAGCAGCATAAAATGGAAAAAATAAATGCAATCTTAATAGATGATGAGTTAAACAGCCTGCAAAACCTGCAACAAAAGCTGGCAGGATTTTGCCCGGATATCAACATCGTTGCCATTTCTCAAAAGCCGGAAGAGGGCATATTGCTGATAAAGCAACACCAGCCTGACGTGGTTTTCCTGGATATTGAAATGCCGAGGATGAGTGGGTTTAGAATGCTGGAAGAATTGGACGAATATGATTTTGATATTATTTTTACCACTGCATACAATCATTATTCAATAGATGCCATTCGTATAAGTGCTTTTGATTATTTAGTAAAGCCCATTGGCATAGAAGACCTTCAACAGGCCGTTGAGCGGCTGCATAAAACGCGTAGTAAACAAACAAAAGAAAAAGTAGATATCCTAAAAAGATCTTTAAGTGATAACAGGAGCCAGGAAGATAAAATAGCCATTTCAACTTCAGAAGGAATAGAATTTGTGCCGATAAAAAATATACTGCATATAGAATCAAAATCAAATTACAGTAAAATTTATTTGCCTGAAAATAAGAGCATCCTGGTAACAAAAATTCTAAAAGATTTTGAAGAAATGCTGCATCCTTATAATTTTTACCGCGTGCATAATTCTCACCTCATTAATCTTAATTATATAAAAAAATACATGCGCAGCGAGGGCGGTCACGTGATGTTGCAGGACGGCACGGTCATAGATATTTCGCGCCGGAAGAAGGAGGAATTTTTGAAAATGATAGGAGGATAATAATCGTGAATAAAGTCAATAAGTCATTGGTCAAAAACTATCCATGCCAATGACCTATTGACCCAAGGACCAATGACAGATAACCTTAACTTTATGTCTCAATATATAAGCTGATGCGTCTCTTTAATAATTCCCATTACAAATACGCTTTGTACATGCCCCATATTTTCTATCTGGCTTAATTTATTTACGTGAAAATCATAATACGCATTCATGTCCTCGCTCACCACTTTTAGCATAAAATCAAATTCACCGGAAATATTGTAACATTCAATTACTTCATTCAGTTCCCTCATAGTCTTAATAAATTTATCCCCTGCATTCCTGCTGTGTTGTTTCAGCGACACATAACAAATTACCATCAATCCTTTTTTTACTTTGGTATGATCTACCAGCGTAGCATATTGTTTTATTATACCCGATTCTTCCATACGTTTAATTCTCTCATGTACCGGCGTGGTGCTCAGGTGTACTTTAGCCGATATTTCCTTTATGGTTATCCTGGCATTTTCCTGCAAAAGTTTCAGGATGGCCAAATCTTTTTCGTCCGGAGCCGTGTTACCAATAGTTGATTCTTCTTTTTGAATACGTTTTTGCATAACTATTTTACATTTTATTCTACCAAATTAACATAAAATGAAAGTTTATCCTAAAGTTAAACAGATATGTAGAATATTATTCTAAAATTATTACTTTTGATCTATAAAATAAACAATTACTATGTCAACAATTACAAAAAATGCCATTGACTTCAGCCTTAAGAATAAGGTTAAAGACATGAGCCTTGCTTCGTGGGGCCGCAAAGAAATTAAATTAGCCGAAGCCGAAATGCCTGGCCTTATGGCTCTCAGGGAAGAATTCGGTAAGCAAAAACCTCTCAAAGGCGCGAGAATCGCCGGTTGCCTGCACATGACCATACAAACTGCTGTTCTCATCGAAACCCTAATTGACCTGGGTGCGGAAGTAAAATGGAGCTCGTGCAATATTTTTTCAACCCAGGACCAGGCTGCTGCTGCAATTGCTGCGGAAGGTATTGGGGTATTTGCGTGGAAAGGCCAAACCAACGAAGAAAGTGATTGGTGTATTGAACAAACATTATTTTTTGGAAGCGCCGACCGCCCTTTAAATATGATCCTTGACGATGGCGGCGATTTAACTAATATGGTTTTTGATAAATATCCCGAACTCATTCAACACCTGAAAGGTTTATCAGAAGAAACTACAACAGGTGTGCACAGGTTGTATGAAAGAATGGAAAAAGGTACTTTACCGGTTCCGGCAATTAATGTAAATGATTCGGTTACCAAATCTAAATTTGATAATAAATATGGCTGTAAAGAAAGCCTCGTTGATGCAATAAGAAGAGCAACAGATATTATGATGGCAGGCAAAGTAGCTGTAGTAGGCGGATACGGTGATGTGGGCAAGGGTTCTGCAGCAAGTTTACGTGGCGCGGGCGCAAGAGTGATTGTTACAGAGATTGACCCTATTTGCGCATTACAGGCAGCAATGGATGGTTATGAAGTGAAAAAAATGATTGATGCAGTGAAAGAGGCAGATATCGTCGTAACTGCTTCTGGTTGCCGCGATTTGATAAGAAAAGAACATTTTCTTGCAATGAAAGATAAAGCCATTGTTTGTAATATCGGGCACTTCGATATTGAAATAGACATTGCATGGCTGAATCAAAACTACGGCAAAACAAAAGACACGATTAAGCCGCAGGTTGATAAATACACCATAGACGAAAAAGATATTATCGTTTTGGCAGAAGGGCGTTTGGTGAATTTAGGATGTGGTACAGGCCATCCAAGTTTTGTAATGAGCAATTCTTTCACCAACCAGGTTCTCGCACAACTTGAATTATGGCTACATGCTGATAAATATGAAAACAAAGTGTATGTACTTCCAAAGCATCTTGATGAAAAAGTTGCCCGTCTTCATTTAAAGAAAATTGGTGTGGTGCTTGAAGAACTTACGACGCCACAAAGCGAATATTTAGGAATTCCAAAAGAAGGGCCATATAAATCTGAATTATACAGGTATTAACATGAAATGTGTTGGATGTGACGGCGGCCACAAACTTTAATGAACCTTTAACCATTTTGTCATAAACCCGTAATAATGTGAATTAGTTGTTAAGCTACTGACAAAGAGTGAAAAAAATTGCTAATTTAAGCAAAAACAAAGGTATATTGCCAAAAGTCAGTATTTATTACTAAGATGAAACGAACAGAATAAAATTTAACAAACAAAATAATCACAATTAAAATTAATTAGATGAGAACAGGAAGACCAAGAGAAAGAGCTATAACCTTGAGAGATGGCTTTTATATTGAAATTTATAATTCTGCAGATAGTAAAGGCCTGAAACTAAGAAGTGATAGCGAAGCCGCAATGGAAATTGCTGCAAAACAATACTCCAGATATAAGAAAGTAGTTCTTCTTGGAGAATATAAAAACGGGGTAAAACTTGTGGAAGCCTGATTAACCCAGGATTTGCTTTTTACCAACGACTATTTTAGTTTTATACTATTCCTGCCTCACAGGTTGGTAATAATATCTTTAACCCACTTTGTAAAAAGTGGGTTTTTTTTTATATAAGATGTCCTGAAATGATTTTTTCTACAGGAAGTGGAAAGATGATGATTATAGCCGGCTTATTAAAACTTCGCGGGTTCTCCTTTTATTTGTGTTGGGGTTTTGTTAGTTTCGAGGTTTAATAATCCTCAACAAAATGAAAATTAAAGACTATCTCCATTTGTATTTAGGTTGCGATACGAATAATGGGAAACTGGTGGGAATTAATGAAACCACTTGCTTTATACTTTTGGAAAACGGGGAAACTAAATATGAGGATCTAAATAATAATAACCAATTGATCAAACCAATTTTGAGAAAGTTCAGTGATATGAGCATTAATGAAAGTACCGAATTAAATAAAAGAGGAATTTCTATTGGTCAACGAAAAGGATATAGTTTTACACCCGATGCAATTTTATATTTATTAACCTTGCGTATTGATTTATTTAACCTGATTGCAGAAGGGTTAGCCATTGATCTCAATCAATCAAAATAAGAAAGCGGGCAAACCCGCTCCAACAAAAATCCAAACTCATATAAATTACCATGCATATTGCAGGTCTTATTTGTCTGTGGACTGTATTTAAAACAAAAACTCCATTTTGAAAAAAATGGAGTTTTTCACGTAGTATCTAAATTTAATTACTCCTTTCCTATTCCAACTACCCGGTATTGAACGGCACCACCTCCATTAGATTCTTCTTTAAGATATGTATCGTCAGGAGCAACATACATTTTTTCACCACTAATAGTTACTGTCCTGGATCCTTCGGGTAATTGATTTACAACATCGCCCATTTGCAGAGAAGCAGGTGGAGTAGTCACATCATTATTACCGGGAGCATTATTATCACCATTATCAGAATTATTTATTTCGCCATTTTTACCAACGACCGTGTAAATAACCTCTCCTTTGGAATTCTGGTCTTCTTTATAATAAGTTCCGTTGAGCTCGTACATTTTCTCACCGTTAAGATTTACAGATTTCGCGCCCTTGGGAAGAGATGAAACGGTAGCTCCCATTGGAGAGTCTACTACTTCATAATTATTATCATCATATTGCCTGTAATAAATCCCATTGCCATAATAATATGGAAAGCCCCCTATAAATAAACTGCTGCAGCCAAAAGGAAGGAAGCCTACGCGAAGGCCAATCGGGGGAAATATAGGGTTATAATATCCGCCATAGTAGCCATAATAAAATCCGTTATAATAATAATAAGGATTCCCTCCAAAATAAATGGAAACATGATTTCTTGGAATAATACTATACCGTGGGCCGTAGGCATAGTGAAAACCTCTATTGTACCCGGTTCTGTAAAAGCCATTATTGTTGCGATAACCATTATTGTAGCGGTTATAGCCATAGCTGTTGTTATACCTGGAGTTGTTTCCCCGGTTAAATCGTTGAACCGGGCCTCTGTTTACTCTGCCAACACTGTTGTTCCTTTCAACGCTTCTTACCACTTCATTTCGCGGCTGAGTATTGCGAAACGTACTTTGACGGCTGGGGGCGACTTGTCTTTCAACCCGCTGGCTGTTACCAAAATTTCCCCGGTTATTTCTTGCTTCAGAAACATTAGGCCCGCTAAATCCTCCCCCACCCCGGGCGCCCCGGGCGGAAACATTCGTTTCCCTTCCTCCTCCTCCGCGTGATGATTCGCCACCGTTGCGGCTCCTTTGTGCTTCTGCACAATTGGCAACACCGGCGGTTAAACCTGCTACGAGTAAAATATTCATTAACCTTTTCATAATATTTTTTTTAAGTAAAGTTTTCTTACCAAATTTAATTTATTTATGGCTTCATTTATAAGACGCGTTTGTTAAATAAAAGTTTCATCTGGAAAAAGTATTTAACAGTTTATTCAATAAGAGGGATTTTTTGTAACCCCTTTCGTCATTTCCCCGTTGATATCATCTGTAAGCAAACAGGTTTTGAAACATGTATCTGCTCTTTGGTCTCTTTTAGCAACCCTGTTTGCCTGTTTCTTTTAAAAATGACGATGTTATCAGTGTCCTGGTTGGCAACGAGCAAATAATTACCGGTAGGATCAATAACAAAACTTCGTGGTGTTTTACCTAAGGTGGGCTGATAGCCTGCAAGTTTTAGCTTTCCTGTGGAAGGATTGATTGAAAATATGGTTATCGTATTTTCATCTCCCCGGTTGGATGCATACAAAAATTTCCCGTCCTGAGATGTAAAAATCTCTGCGCTGCCGGGTACACCGGTATATTCTTTTGGATGGGTAATGACCTGTTGCACTTCGGTAAGTTTACCATTTGTGTAACTATAAGTTATAACCGAACCGCTTAACTCATTAATGAGGTATGCAAATTTTTTGTTTGGATGAAATGCAATGTGCCTTGGGCCATTTCCCGGAGTGGCTTTCACATATGCAGGAGAAGACGCTGTAAGAGGCTCCTTTTTCAAGGGATTGAATTTATAAATCATTACTTTATCCATTCCCAAATCAGGAGTAAACAAATAACCTCCATCAGGCGAGAAAACTACGGCATGTACGTGTGCTTTTTCCTGTCTTTCTTTATTAATGCTTGTTCCCGAATCCTGTATCAATTGCGTATAAGGGTTTAAAGAGCCATCTTTATTTAATGGAAAAGCGGATAGGCTCCCACCGGTGTAATTGGCTACCAACAGCCATTTCCCATTCACACTTGTAGCAAGGTGGCAGGGATCATCCCCACCCGAAAATTCGCTGTTTAATAATTTGAGCGCGCCGTTATTTCTATTAAATGAAAAAGCGCTTACTCTTCCCGGGTTTACACCACCGGTTTCATTTACCGCATAAACAAAATTTCCATTGGCGGAAACTATTAAATAAGATGGGCTTGTACTACTGTCTGTACTGTTAACCAACGTTGCCTTACCGGTTTGCGCATTAAAACGGTAAACGTAAATTCCTTTGCTCCCGCTACCGGTATAAGTACCGGCCAATAAATAAAAGTTTTGTGCAGCGCACAAAAATGAGCTTAATAAAAAGGCAATCAGCAATGGTAACTTCATTATTCTTAAATTTATTTGGGCTGATGAATGATTTGATTTATTAAAATCATTTACAAATTAGGATGAAAGTTTCAGAATATATAACAAATATTGAAGCCATCATTCTAATTAAATTTTGGGGATTAATCGTCATTTTGAGATGGGTGTTTCTTTTTAGCGTCATATTAAACGTAAAATGGTTAAAGATAATAACAGGAATTTTATTCACGAATTACGCGAATTACTTTGCAGCATTTATCAATTCGTGCAACCTATGTGCCGTCAGGCAGGTTCGTGTAATAAATATTTCGCTAAAACATGGCTAACACAGCATATTCTATCATCATTATTTCAATATTACTTATTTCATTTGATCTATCTTATCACTTCGAACCTGGCAAATTTTTTTACAGGGGTATAATTAACTAAAACGTTTTCCACTTTTGCTTTTTCGGGGCCATCCTTGCACCAAAATATAAATTCTTCCACTGCGGTATCCTCTCCTGATATACACGCTTCTACTTTACCATCGGCGGTATTCCTGATCCAGCCTGAAATTTTATAAATTTCTGCAATTTCCTTTGCCCTGGCCCGAAAAAAAACACCCTGCACCTTCCCTGCAATTTGTAAATGAGCGGTTTTCATTTAATAAAGATAAAGAGAAGTGTTGTTTTTCAAATGAAGCCAATCATTGCTTTGCAACGTGAAAACGTAATTATACTATATACTTTTTAGAAGTTTTACTTAAGTTCCAAACCGCTTACATACCATTAACGCAGTAAATACTGTAAGAGTGAAATCAGGCAGTATTGCTCTTGCACAGGCACTCGGGTTGTGTATCTTTGTACCTGAAGTTGATTGATGTTCAACAACATTAATCAAATATCCAAAATCCATTGAAAAGAACCATCCAATCCACGAAAACCGATAAAATCCGATATCAGTCAACTTCAACTTTTTTAATTCAATACCTGTAAATAACTAATTATCCCTAATGAAAACCTGCCGGTAAAATGGCAATCGATTTATCCTGAAGAAACACCCAAACCCCGGGAATAAATTATTAAATCTTTAATTGCTTCTGCATAAACATGCAGAAGCTTTTTTTTGCTCCATATAACAAGGTAAATAACTTTTTTGAATCCAAAAACTTA
>JBDTZL010000430.1:0-14241 GCA_040005125.1 Ginsengibacter sp. | reverse complement strand
TTTTCGGCTATCTTCACTACTACGGGCATCTCCGACTCCCACAGCCAGAACTGGCCCGCCCTGCTGTTTGGGTCTCCCACGTTCATGCATCACCTTCGACTGACACGCAACATCATCTTACCCCGGGTAGTCCTTGTACTTTTACCGTTGTCCGCATACAAGGTTTCAGGTTTCATCTAATCCGGATGACTGACCACTACCAATGGTGTAACGAGGCCTGACTGATGCAGCTTATCAATCCGCTCATTAAGAGCTTTAGCACTTTCGTTTCCTCCAGCACCATCTCAATGGCTTCAACCTGAACGGCAAATTGGGTTGTGTGGTTCTTTCATCCACATAGGTTTTATTTATTATTAAATGCACGCCTCGTGGCCCACCGGATTGACACGGATTACGTGCATTAAATTCGGGAAAATTCGTGCATTTCGTGGCTAGTACCAGAAAGATTATTTTTGAGAAAATTCCCGTATTTCGTGGCTAGTATAACTTAAATTTGCCATACAATAAATATTCAACCCCGGCAGATACCGGGATCAACCATTAATTTCATGATTCTTCCTATTGTAGCATATGGCAATCCTGTTTTACGGAAAGTGGGCAAAGACATTACTCCTGATTATCCTGAATTGTCTAAATTGATTGAAGATATGTGGGAAACCATGTACAATAGCAGGGGGGTTGGCCTCGCAGCTCCGCAGGTTAATAAAGATATACGTTTGTTCATCATGGATAGCATCCAGATAATTACAAATCTGGAGGAGGATGAAAAAGATACCTACCCTGGTGATGAAGGGTATAAAGGTGTCTTTATTAATGCGAAAATAAATACCATAAACGGTAATGATTGGTTATATAATGAAGGCTGCCTGAGCATTCCGAAAATCAGGGAAGATATTTTAAGAAAAGAAGAAATCGCCATTACCTTTCTTGACGAGAATTTTAATTCGCAAACAAAAACTTTTAACGGTATTACTGCCCGCGTTATCCTGCATGAATATGATCATATTGATGGCAAACTGTTTATTGATTATTTAAAGCCCCTCAAAAAAAATCTTCTAAAACGCAAGCTCCACGATATTTCCAAAGGAAAGGTTGATGTGGATTATCGCATGTCTTTCGTTAAGTAAACCTGTTTTTACATTTCTCCAACATTTTTAAAGGTTAATTTCGCGGGCATGCTTGAAAAAATTTTTGCGATAGCAATGATGTTGCTATTCTCATTCACTCTTCCGGCCCAGGATAAAACTGACACTACCATAAAAGTCAATGGTAATTATATTACGCTTTCAGAAATTGTTCTAAATACTAAACTGGATGTTACCTCATTTATTGAAAGGATAAAAAACGATACCACATTTTATAAGGCATTCCGGAATCTTCACATCATTGGTTATACTTCGTTGAATGACATAAGAATGCTGGACAAACAAGGAAATGCTGAAGCTTCCCTGCAAAGCAAAACAAAACAAACACGCGCGGGTAATTGCAGGAAAATGCAAGTGATGCAGGAAGCTTCAACCGGTGATATGTATGATGATCATCATAATTTTAATTATTATACCGCCGGGATGTATGCGGGCCTCTTTTTTACAAAAGATTCTGTTTGCGGGGAAGATAATATTGTAAAAGGTCATGAGTTTTCCACAGAAGGCTTGAGCGGTATGGAAAAGCATAAAGAACAATTGAAAATGTTATTCTTCAACCCCGGAAAAAAAATCAGCGGGCTCCCGTTCATAAGTGGCAAAACAGAAATTTTTGATGAATCAATGGCAGATAAATACGACATGAGTATTGATCTTCGTGATTTCAATAAAACGAGTTGCTATGTATTTACCATTAAAGTAAAAGATGATAAGAAAAATGGCGTGGTGATCAATGAAATGACGACATGGTTCAATGAAAAAACTTTTGAAATAGTTGCCCGTAATTATTCATTAAGCTATGATGCCGGCGTTTACGATTTTAATGTGGATATGGAAGTTCAAATGACGAAAGTTGGTGACTTGCTTGTGCCTGCATTGCTTCGATATAATGGAAACTGGAAAGCTATATTTAAGAAAAGAGAACATGGGGTTTTTACGGCCACGTTGTTTGATTTTGTAAGATAAATGAGGTGATTCATCAATCATACAGGACCGTGCATTCCACGTTAGTCCTTGTTTTTCTATCAACGATATATCTCATGTAAGTTGATATATTGGCTTTACCTGTTCCATAGAAACATTTGATGGGTAGTATAACAATACAAAGAAATGTATTCGTTCCGTAGGAACGATTGGTGCTTATACCTTATATTTATAAGATAACTTTTATATACAATGCCAAATACTTATACACAACTCCATATACAGTTTGTGTTTGCAGTAAAATACAGACGGGCGCTTATACACAATGAATGGAAAGAGAGATTGCATCAGTACCTAACCGGCATGTTTCAATCCAATAACCACAAAATGCTACAAATAAATAGCATGCCTGACCACATCCATATTTTTATTGGAATGGGACCACAACAGGTAGGCTAAAAATATTTAAAGAGCTGATGAGAAACTCTATCAATTCCTGCTCACACTATACCTCCTCCATTTCTCAATCACACTTTCCATGTCACCTGGCATCGGGCTTTCAAAATACATTTGCTTTCTTGTAACCGGATGAATAAAACACAGTTGCTGCGCATGTAACGCATGACGCGGACAAAGCGCAAAACAATTTTCTACAAATTGTTTGTATTTGGTAAACACAGTGCCTTTTACAATTCTATCACCGCCATAAAAATCATCATTGAAGATAGGATGACCGATGGATTGCATGTGAACCCTGATCTGGTGGGTACGGCCAGTCTCCAGCCGGCATTCCACAAGAGTTACATAATTAAATCTTTCAAGAACCCT
Organism: Ginsengibacter sp.; assembly: GCA_040005125.1. Classification (GTDB taxonomy): domain Bacteria; phylum Bacteroidota; class Bacteroidia; order Chitinophagales; family Chitinophagaceae; genus Ginsengibacter. The sequence goes on along the minus strand of JBDTZL010000430.1, from coordinate 11,347 downwards.
GTAATGAGTAATGGCTTCCTTACCATGCTCGCCATCGGGATAGGAAGTAAATAATTTTCTGAATCGCTGGTGCCGCCCTACATGAGAATTGATAGTGCCTTCGTTTTCTTCAAAATCCCCCCACACCAGCGCAACATAACGCCGGTATACTGTATGATCAAAAAATTGTTTGGCAAGATCGGTCATAGCCTTTGGTGTTTTGGCCATTACCAGGAGCCCGGTTGTATTTTTGTCGATGCGGTGAACCAGCCCAAAACGGGCAAGCTCAGTTTCGGTAATTGAAGAATCCTTTTGTTTTAAATACCACGCGACTGCATTCACCAACGTACCTCCCGGGTTGCCGCTGCCGGGATGAACTACCATGCCAGCTTCTTTGTCAACAACCATTACATCGCCGTCTTCATAAACAATTTTAAAAGGAATGTCTTCGGGGATGATCTCTGTAATCTCAGGCAGGTAAGTTTCATAAACCACGATCTTATCATTGGGCCTTACCTTGTAATTGGACTTTACCGGTTGTTCATTTACTAAAACCCTTTCCGCTTCTATGGCCTGCTGAATTTTATTTCTTGTCGCGCCTTCAATACGATTCATCAAAAATTTATCAATCCTTAGTGCATCCTGTCCTTTGGCACAAATAATAGTAAGCCTTTCAAAAAGTTCCTCAGTATCATCCTGTAATTCCAGTTCGTTCATAATTTAATTTTAATCCGATGCAAAAAACTTATGAAATGGAGATCGAAGTTTGAAGTTTCAAAGCCTCACCCAACCCCTTCCCCTTCGACAGGCTCAGGACGAACTCGGGGAGGGAACTATCTTACCATAAGACACCTTAAACCTTGAACCTCACCCCAACCCCTCTCCTAAAGGCGAGGGAACTAACTTACCATAAGCACCTCAAACCTTCAACTTTCAACCTTGAACTTATCTCCTCAACAGTTTAATAATAATGATAATAAGCGCCAGTAAAAAAAGCAGGATAGAAAGACGGTTTATCCCATGCATATAACCAATCCATTTTGTACGGGGTGTATTGGGGTCTTTTTTTTTGATCCAAAGATATTCAGCTATTTGTCTCCATAAACCCATATAATTTGTTAAGCGTTAACAAAATAATTTACAACTCCTTGCAACCTAACATGATTTTTAGCCGTATATTATATGCCGAAGTTAACAACTCAAAAGCATTAAGAAATGAAAATTGTTATAACATTACTGATTCCTGTTTTGTTCATGCTAAACAGTTGTGCACAGCCAAAAAAAGTGAATTACGTGGTAAGTAAAACCGAAGCCGAATGGAAAAAACAACTAACTCCTTTACAATACCAGGTAACGCGTGAAGAAGGCACCGAAGGCGCTTTTACCGGCAAATACCGGGACAATCACCAGGAAGGGATTTACAAATGCGTTTGTTGTGGCCAGGAAGTATTTGCCTCCGGCACCAAATTTGAAAGTGGCACAGGTTGGCCTAGTTTTTATCAGCCCATTAATGCAAAAAATGTTGGTGAAACAACCGACAACAGTTTTGGAATGGAGCGAACCGAGGTACATTGCAGCCGTTGCGGATCTCATTTGGGCCACGTATTTAATGATGGGCCTAAACCAACCGGCCTGCGTTATTGCATCAATTCTGCCTCATTAACTTTTGATAAAAAGTAATATAATTCAATTTTTATTTTAGATAAGTATATTTATTAATTGATTACCAATTATTTTAATAATACAATTGAAGTACAATATGAGGTAACTCTGACAAAAAATTCACCGAAATTTTCTTCATTGGTCGGCGGCCTGAGGAAAAATAACAAGGTTTAGAAGTATTCCGGAAAGGAAACTCTACGAAACTTCGCCGGTTTATTTAGGGAGTCTGACCAAAATCCAAGGAGGTTTTAGAAAGTAATTTCTGGAAGAAACTCTTGACAAAAACCTTTTTGGTTTGTTTAGAGAATTCGCGCATAAACGAAAGATCACTGAAATAATTTCAAATTAAAAGTTCAAAAAAAATTCTCCGATTGTATAGAGTCTGCACAAAACCAACGAAGATCATTGAATTGATTCCAAATAAAAGAGTTTCAAAAAAACCTCCCTGTTCGTGATGAATCAACCCACTTTTTATCTCCATCCTCTGCCTAAATTCCAAATAAAATTGATAATTTGGTACTGTGAAAAAGGTCATTAAAAAACATCCCCTTGCCATACGCTGGTTTCACTGGATAAATTTCCCGGTAATCGGAGTTATGATCTGGAGTGGAATGTTGATTTACTGGGCCAATGATATTTATCGCGTTGGATGGGGTGATAAAACAGTTTTGAAATTTTTCCCAGACTCATTTTATAAGGCATTGAACATTCCTTTCCGGCTGGCAGAAGGCATGAGCCTTCATTTTGTTTTTATGTGGCTTTTTGCTATTAATGGATTTATCTATGCCCTTTACCTTATTTTTTCCGGGGAATGGCGATTAATATTCCCCAATAAAAAATCTTTAAAAGAATCATTCCTGGTGGTATTGCACGATCTTCATTTACGAAAATCGTCGCCTACTCAAAAGAAATATAACGCTGCACAAAGAATTGCATATACAGGCATCATTATTATGGGCATTGGTTCCGTACTTACCGGGCTTTCCATTTATAAACCTGTTCAGTTCCATACTTTATGTTCGCTCCTGGGAGGCTATGAATGGGCACGCGCAGAGCATTTTATACTAACGATCCTTTTTGTCTTATTTTTTGTGGTTCATGTGATACAGGTAATACTTGCAGGATGGAACAATTTCAGGAGTATGGTTACGGGTCTTGATGTTCTGCGACCCGCCAAAGAAATTCTTTTGCAACCCATTGTTATAAATAAAGAAGCTGAGTCAATTCAATTTGTGGCGCCTGTAGAAAAAATCCCTGAACCGAAAACAATACCTGTAAAAAGCCAGACAAATGATGTAGTTGCTGAGGAAAAAAAATCAGAACCTGAACCAATTGAAACCCATAAAGACGCCGATGGAAATGATGTGCTTCCTACGGAAAAAAATACAACAACAGAACCGGCGGATACCGATAAAATAGCAGGCAAATGAATTATAAAGAGGAAATACTGATCTCAGAAAAAAAGCTAAGAAATAAGACCCTTCTTTCTTTTACTTTTTTTATATTACTGCTTGCCGCTGGTGTCTTTGGCTGGAAAAAACTTCACCGTCAGCCACAGGAAGCAGGTACACCAAAACCTATAAGAACCGTTTTAAATACTAATGGAAAGTTCTTTTCCAATTTTTTAAGCAATAATCATCTTGCAAAAACTTATCCGCTTTCTGCAGCGGTGCGGAATGTAAGAGTAAACGGGAACTTGGGTTTAGGTAATGATTTTGACCCGGCTTCATGGAAACTGAAAGTAATCCGGCATCCGGGCGATACATTATTTGTAACATTGGATGAAATAAAAGCTTTGCCGAAAACAGACATCATTTTTGATTTCAAATGCATCGAGGGCTGGAGCCAGGTTACACATTGGGCTGGCGTAAAGTTTAGTGATTTTGCCAAAAAGTACAGCTTAAACGTACAAACGCAGATGAACTATGCAAGCCTCGTTACTCCCGATAAAAAATATTATGTAGGCATCGATATGGCAAGCATTATGCACCCCCAAACGCTGCTTTGTTTTGAAATGAACGGTAAGCCGCTGCCTATGAACCAGGGATACCCGCTTCGCTTAATTATTCCTGTCAAGTATGGTATCAAGCACCTTAAAAGGATTGGAACCATATCTTTCAGTAATGAACGTCCGCCCGACTATTGGTATGAGCAAGGTTATGATTATTACTCCGGGTTATAGATTTCAATTTATATCATCATTTTAAATAAACAAATTAACTGATAATTTATGCCTGCTTATGTTATTGTCGATGTAAAAATTAACAATCACGACGAATACGAGGAATATAAAAAACTCACGCCTGCCGCTATTGGAGCCTACCAGGGTTCATTTATCGTACGTGGTGGCCCGACTGAAACATTGGAAGGTGATTGGGCTCCTGGCCGGATTGTAGTATTGGAGTTTCCGGATGCCGAACGTGCAAGGCAATGGTGGAGTTCGACTGAATATGCGGCGGCAAAACTTATAAGACAAGGCGCAGCTGTTACGAGAATGATTCTTGTAGATGGTGTAAATTCATAAAAATTATTCCTGCTTTCTGACGCTTTTGCTGATTACTATTCATTATGTATTACGCTAAACATAAAATAGCCAAAGAAAATGATACGAATTTTATACACAAAATTGTACGAATTACTTTGCAGTTTTTATTAGTTCGTGTAACCTGTCTGCCGTCGGGCAGGTTCGCATTAATTGGTGTAATAAATATTGCACTAAAACACAGCAATAGATATACCGCATTTTGTTAGTAATTTTTTGTTATTTTGTTTTAACCTGTTTATACATCAATCAGAATTTAATTATTCAAAATGGCCCTACTGGAAAAACACCTTGTGATAAAAAAATCTATGTTACCAGGTGCAGGCAAAGGCTTGTTTACAAAGAAATTAATTCCCAAGGGAAGCCGGATCGCAGAATATAAAGGGAAAGTTACGACATGGAAAGAAGTAGATCACATGAACGGTTTAAATGCGTACATTTTTTACATTAACCGGAATCATGTAATAGACGGCTCGAAGCATAAAACCTCTTTTGCTCGCTTTGTGAATGATGCAAAAGGTTCGGAAAAAGGCGCAAGGCTAACTAACAATTGCAAGTATGTTATCGATGGATTGCACGTGTTTCTTGAATCAAAAAAAGAAATTCCGGCCAACGAAGAAATCCTTGCGGGTTATGGTAAAGAATATTGGGATATCATCCGCATTAACAAGAAAAAAGCCGCAAAGAAAAACAAAAAAGCAAAATAAGTTCAAAAAAGTATATAATTTGAGGGAGGCAACTTACTATCATTATATTACGATTACATAGTAGAAACAAAAATGCACTTGATATCTGCAGAGGAACTAAATCTACATATCAGAGGTTGTACTCTGAACAACAGGGAGAGTCAAAAGAAAATCTATAACTCTTTCTACAGCTATGGTATGTCTATTTGTGACCGGTACACAAAACGAAAAGAAGATTCAATAGAAATCTTTAATGATAGTTTTCTTAAAATATTCAAGGAGATCCATCGTTATAAGCCTTCATATGCAGATGAAGTGAACTCATTTAAAGGGTGGATAAGAAAGATTATGATTTATACAGCCATCGATCATTGCAGAAAATACAACAAGCATTACTTTACCGCTGAGATGGATACTTCACTTAACTATTTCCCGGCCGAAGAGGAAAATGCTTTTGACATGATCTCTTATGATGAAATTATCCGGGCTATCAGGGAACTTTCACCGGCGTACCGTACTGTACTCAATCTATTCATTATTGATGGATTTAGCCATGAAGAGATTGCCAATCAACTGGGAATTTCTGTAGGCACATCAAAATCGAATCTCTCGAAAGCAAGACAGCAATTACAAAAGATACTAAAGAAGGATAATAAAATTTTAATCGCGAAAAATGTGGGATGAGGAAATAAATAAAAAAATAAAGGATGCGGCTGACCAATATCACCCGGCTTATGACGATAATGCCTGGAATAAAATGGAGCAGATGCTGGATGAACATCTTCCCCGGAAGAAGGACAGAAGGATATTTATTTATTTCCTTCCATTGATGCTATTATTCCTTGGAGGAGGAATATTTTTTATGATTTTCAGGAAAGGACCTATCCCCTCTTCGAAAATTTCAGAAAAGCCTTTATCGAAAAGTAGCCTGGAAAAATCCCGGATTAGTGCTAGTCCTGTTCCTGTTACACCAGGCAAGAACTTTGGCAAAATTTTGGATAGGGGAAGTCGCCAGTTAAAGGAAACATCGGTAATTGCCGCAAATCCCGGTACCAAAAACACCGATAAACCTTTCACTCATGGGAAGGTTAATAAAGTAAATAAAAATGCCGGGGCAATTTCTAAAGATTTACTCCCGGGTGACGGGATGAAACAAAGTGAGGACAGGTCTCTTTCAAATGATGTAAACGCAAAAAGAAATCCTGTCAAAAATAATAGTACAAATGAAACAAAAGATCCAACTGGAAAACCATCAAATGAAGAGATCATATCACCGGTTGTGGCCAACAATGATTCGCGGGTAAGCAAAGTAAATCCTGCTACAGTAAAGGAGGATAAAGAAACCGTAAAGCCAAAAGATGTTGTAAAAGCTGAGAATCCGAAGAAGGATGAAATCCGTAATACGCAACAAAAGAAAACAAAGAAAAGTTTTATACAGAATTTTGGAATCGGTTTAAGCGCCGGCCCCGATGTAAGTGCCGTAAAATTGAGCAACGCCGGAAAAATGACCTTTATCTACGGTGGGGAACTAAGTTATTCATTTACCAGGAAATTTACATTACGAACAGGGTTTTATGTTGCCAGGAAGATTTACTCTGTTGATGATAATGAATACCATGTGCCGGCAGGCAGTACATGGAACAATTTTCTTCAAAGTGTAGATGCCAATTGTAAAGTTTATGAAATACCTCTAACCATAAGCTATAATTTTGGCAAAACTAAAAATCATAACTGGTTTGCTTCGACAGGGCTTTCTTCCTACTTTATGAAAAGAGAATCTTATGTTTATTATTATAAAAATCCGGCGGGGGTCACCTGGGATAAACCCAAAACAATAACAAATCAGAACAAACATTATTTTTCTGTTCTGGATATTTCAGCGGGATATGAATACTATATCAATAAGCGATTTTCTTTAAGTGCCGAGCCCTATGTTAAATTACCTCTAAGCGGGATTGGTTTGGGTAAAATAAAACTCAATAGTGCAGGAGTACTTTTTACAGTTGCTGTAAAACCATTTTGAAAAAAAATAATGATCTTATTTAGGTGATGATACTCTGAACCAGGAGATCCTGTTATGTATTATATTCTTCCTGGCATGCATCTCAGGGGAAATAATTATCCCTTTGAAAATTGATAAAAAAGAGGCTTTCTTTGTGGAAGCCTCTTTTTTATCGCGGGCATGTATAAAAATAGCTGGGAACTTGCTGCCAAATATTAAAACACTCTATATTTAACCCATAGTACCAGGTTGCTTTTAAAATTGACATGAAAAAAAAGTTCATTCGTGATATTTCGGCCAATTCCCTACAGGTAATTATCAACCAGGTTTGCGGACTGGTCATTTTTTATGTGCTCTCTGCTTATTTTTCTAAAAATGATTTCGGTGAAATAAACTGGTCACTGGCAATTTTGCTAACTGCTTTTAGCATCCTTTCTTTTGGTATTGACCAGGTAACTGTAAAAAAAATTGCTTCAGGCGAGGACGCCCACTCAGTTCTTTCATTGTATACAACGCATGTATTGCTGGCTGGCAGTTTGTTTTATGGTTTCCTGCTGGTGAGTTATTTTATTTTTCGTGGTTTCTATGAGCATCACAACCTGTTGTTATTTCTTGGAATTGGAAAGCTCATGATTTTCCTCTCAACACCTTTCAAGCAACTGGCAAATGGCTTGGAAAAATTCAGGGCACTATTGTATATGTCAGTATGCTCCAATATTATCAGGGGCTCATCTTTAATCTTGTTTTCACTTTTTTCAAAACCATACTTAACATTCGTCATTATCATTTTTATTACCGGGGATCTTGCCGAATTATTGCTTTCGTTTTTTATTACAAAAAAAATATTAAAAGTACCCGTATCAATAAAGCCAACCAGGTTAGCTTATCTGAATCTTCTCAGGGAATCAATGCCGCAGGTTGGTGTGGTTATTTTTACTTCGGCAATTGCCCGCTTCGATTGGATAATTCTCGGCGTTCTTGCGTCAAATATTATCGTTGCCGAATACAGTTTTGCATTTAAAGTTTTTGAATTAACTACATTACCCTTGCTTGTAATTGCACCTGTTTTAACTCCACTTTTCACAAGGCTTTTTTATTCTCCCGCCAACACGCCAGCTCCTGAAAAAATCGATGACCTCTTAATTTTGTTAAGATTTGAAATGATCATCGCTTCATTGGTAGCACTCGTGCTGAATATTCTTTGGATACCCGTAATTGATTTCATTACACATGGTAAATATGGCTCCGTAAACCGTCATACTATTTTCATATTATCAGTGTGTATGCCATTTATTTATGCCAATAATTTTCTCTGGACAATAAATTTTGCCAAAAGCGGGCTCAAAAAAATATTCTATATTTTTTTTATTACTTTTTTAATTAATGTAATAAGTGATTTGGCTTTAATTCCATTCTTTGGCGCCAAAGGAGCGGCAATGGGTTACTTAATAGCAATACTTATTCAATTTATCCTGTTCATAATAAAAACAGATTTTCCTGCTTTTAAAAAAAAGGGATACTCCATTCTTCTTTGCCCCATAGCTTCTTTTGCAAGTGGCGCATTAGCTGTATTGCTTTTTACCAGCACATGGGCCATATTGGTTATGTCAGTTTTTTTCTTCTTCCTCATATTAATTTTCAGCAGGCAACTCCGCTTTGCCGACAGGCAATTACTCAGGCGTCTCAGGGGTTGATGAGTGGCAACCACATTCCCTGATATTACGTTTAGAGATATACACGGGCATTAAAATAAATTATTCAGGGATTAAAATTCATAGTCAAAGGTTGATCAGTAAATCATATCATGATAACATACGTAGATCATTTAAAAGTATTGATTGGAACATTCTGATCTTCCTATTGCTGTTTTTAAACGTAAAGCTTGCTGTTAAACTGGCTGCCATTGTCGTGATCTTTTTGCTTCAATTTAACTTCAAATTTGGTTTTCGCCTGCGCAATTCACGGCTCCCGCTTTTCTACCCGATCGTTATTGGTATTGGCATACTTAACTGGCTTATTACAGCCGGTTTTGCTAAACCTCAGTATAACTTTACGTTCTTAACCGGCATTGGTTTCTGGTTGTTTAGCATCCTTGCCATACACCAGGTTAAGTTATCTGTTGAACGTCACGATCCTTCTGTAATTCATAAAACCATCAACGTTTTTTTTATTATCAATGCTATTGCTTCCCTGGCAATGCTAATGATAATTGTTTATAAAACAGGAACCATCAATCCTTACCTGTACCAGGGAGAATATCAAAAATATTTTATTGGAACCGGTGATTATATCAAGGGCATTTCATTCGACACTTCTACCACCAATTCAGTGCTTAATGCTTTTGGCATTATTTATTTTTTTACCCGCAAAAAAGCCATCATGGGCTTATTGTGCATGATTATCCTCTTATTAACGGGCAGCAATATTACCAATATGATTTTGTGCGTCGTATTATTATTTGTATTCATTTTTCAAAGTGACCGGGATCAAAAAAGTTTAATTCTTATCTGTCTTTTTTTACTGGTCATATTTATGGCAAAGGTCTCCCCGCAGAATAATCAATACCTCGTTAATTCTTATGAAACAATTTTTAACATACCTGGTTCAAAAGAAACCCCCGCTGCTACACTTTTATCAATAAGAGAAAAGCCTGACAGCATATTAACACCCGAAGAACGAAAACAAAAGATAGCCGTCGCATACCTGGATAGCCTGTACGTTTTACGAACTGAAAAACAAAAAAATACTGTTTCACAGGCTGCGGTAATAAGCAAAAAACCTTCTATCCCCGGAGATGATATCGATGCGCCGGCGTTTCAGTATAAATCGATCATAACGACTGCTGAAGAAAATATGTTCCAATTTATATCTACCCATCCCGCAGAATTACCCTTATCGTCGAAAGTAAATTTCCAGCCTTCATATCCCGGCAAATTAATTGCATGGCAACAAACAATTAATTATTTACAACAACATCCCGGAAAAATAATCACAGGGTTGGGCACAGGCAATTTCTCGTCCAAGCTGGCGTTTCGCACTTCCGGTATAAATGTAGCCGGTGCATACCCTGAAAAATATAAATATATAAACAATGCGTTTCTATCCAATCACCTGGATCTGTACTTATATTATTTCAGCAAAGCAGACGGGCTTCATTCAATAATTAATAACCCTTCTTCGGCATACGACCAACTCCTGGGTGAATATGGTTTATCAGGTTTACTTGCTTTTTTCATTTTTTATACCGGTTTTTTTTTAAGGAGCATCAGAAAGCTTACTTACGGTATTCCGTTGATTTTATTATTATCGGGGGTCTTTTTTATTGATTATTGGTTTGAACAGTTATCAGTCGTAGTCTTTTTTGAATTGCTGTTATTTCTTAACATAAAAGAAAGTACGATAAGAATATGAAAGAATATATAGCAAAAGTAACTGTATTGATGCCTGTATATAACGCAGAAAATTATATTGCTGAAGCCATTGAATCAATATTGAAGCAAAGCTTTACTGATTTTGAATTATTAATTATCAATGATGGCTCTACAGATAATACGACGCAAATCATCCGGTCATTTACCGATTCAAGAATCACGGTATATAACCAGGCCAACCAGGGAATTGCCGCGGCATTAAACACAGGATTATCAAAAGCAAAAGCTCCGTACATAGCCAGGTTTGATGCAGATGATATTTGCTTACCTGAACGCCTGCAACAGCAATTCAATTTTCTAAACACCTGCCAGGAATATGTGCTCGCAGGCAGTGATGCCGAATATATTTCAGCCGGAGGCGAACACCTCTTTTATTTTACGTGTATCGGCCATACAAATGAACAGATAACACAAAAAATCTATTTTCAGTGTCCCTTCATTCATTCATCTGTTATGTACCGGAAAGATGCTGTACTAAAAGCAGGTGGTTATTCTCTATACGCGCACAATTTTGAAGATTACTTTTTATGGATTCAATTAAAAAAATATGGCAGGTTTTGCAACCTCCCGCAACAATTGATTAAAGTTCGCTTCAACCCCTCATCAATCACTATTGATGAGAAATGGCGCGGCCGGCTCTTCCGGAAAATGAAAAGAGATATTATCAGAAGGGGCCGTATTACCAAAGAGGAAGGTGACGAATTGCTTACCATCATAAAAAGCCAGGATATACAGAAAATTAAAGAAGGCGCCTATTACGCATTGTGTGGAAAAAAGTTTTTAATTGATAATTATCAGCCAAAAAAAGCAAGGCCGCTTCTGTCAAAAGCCATCAGCATTCATCCTTACAGATGGGACAATTATTTTTTGTATATGCTGAGCTATTTCCCGGGGCCATTTATAGGCTGGCTGCATAAATCGGTTCTCCCAAAATTTAATATCCAATGAAAGTAGCCTTCATAGCACGATCATCCCTGTTCACAGCCAAAGGCGGCGATACTGTGCAGGTACAACAAACCGCAAAATATATGAAAGAGCTCAATGT
>JBDTZL010000104.1:0-14293 GCA_040005125.1 Ginsengibacter sp. | reverse complement strand
AATGGCCCTGGATAAAGATCAGCACTGAGGTGAGAACCGGGTATATCCTTACTGTTGAAAATGTGGTACAAAAGATCAAAACAGGCTATTATTTGTTAAAAACAAATGAAGGAAAATGGTTCGATAAAACAGACTATGAACTTAGCCCGATAATAAGCAAAGGAGGGAAATTGCAACCATTGACAAATGACTTAATTACACCTGCTATTAAAAAAGCTATTGATGATCATGAAAACAAGCAATAAAATATTACTGGGAATATTATTGATTGGCTTTGGCTACCTGGCTTGCGCCCAAATAGCCCTGCACATAAAGTATATTAATAACGACTTTACTGACCCGGCAAAATTCAATGCTCATTTCAATAACCAATATACTTTCCATAATGTAAGCCATGTGCGTTTAACGGGACTTGCAGAATGCAATATTATTTTTTCTGATTCAGTTAAACTGTCTGTAGAAAAAAGTGGTATCAACTATGTTAAGTTCGCTGAGAGTGGTGATACCCTTATTATAAATGATGGATCATATTCTGACATTTCAGCTAATTCTAAACTGAACAGGTCACCGCAAAATGTAAAACTTTATCTGCCCGCAGGCATTGACGTGTTTGCCATTAATTCAAATATTAATGTAAAGGGAAATAATAAAAATGATAACGGGTATTCTTATCGCTTTGATCTTACCGGCTGTAATTTATTTACCAGGTATAACAACGGCATTGATTCTCTCGACAGATATTTTAATAATTTAACTGTACATGCAGGAGAAAACAGCCAGGTAATACTTTTTCGTAATGATCATTTCAAAACACTTGACATGACGCTCGATCATTCAATGATAAACGATTATCATGCCAAAATTGAACAGATGAATATTATTACTGACAGTAGTTCTTTTGTTGTAGTAACCGGTGGAAACATCACCAAAGTAAACGCCAGAGTTATAAGAAAACCAGAATAATCCACTAACATATAATCTTATAAATAAACGCATAGCCATTTCTATGCAACAGTTAACTATTTGCCTCATACAAAATAAAATTAAACACTATGCAATTAACAATTGATTCTCTTTCCAAAACCTATGCCAACGGTGTACAGGCAATAAAAAATGTGTCCCTCACGTTGCAGCAAGGCATGTTTGGCCTTTTAGGGCCCAACGGGGCCGGTAAATCTTCGCTTATGCGTACGATAGCTACTCTGCAGGAAGCCGATGAAGGCAGCATTTTTTTAGACAGTCTCGACGTATTAAAACAAAAAACAGAACTGAGACAGTTATTAGGTTATTTACCACAGGAATTTGGCGTGTATCCAAAAATATCTGCGGAGCAAATGCTCGATCATATTGCACAATTAAAAGGGGTGATGCATAAAGGCGAACGAAAAGAATTAATTGATTATTTGCTTGACAAAGTAAACTTATCAAAAGATAAAAAGAAAAATTTAGGTACGTATTCGGGCGGCATGAAACAGCGCTTTGGTATCGCACAGGCGTTGATGGGTAACCCCAAACTTATTATTGTTGATGAGCCAACTGCCGGCCTTGATCCTGCAGAGCGTAACCGCTTTTATAACCTCCTGAGTGAATTGGGTGAAAATACCATCGTTATTTTATCAACGCATATAGTGGAAGATGTAAGCACCCTTTGTTCAAATTTCGCGATCATATACCAGGGAGAAGTATTATATATGGGCATGCCTGGTACCGCAGTAAATGAATTAACGGGAAAGATATTCAGTAAGGCCATTAAAAAAAGTGAAATAGATCAATATAAGGCAAGGTATCAGGTTATTTCAACCCAATTAAAAGCAGGTGAGTTATTTATACGCATATATGCCGAAAGTGATTCAGACAGCGGTTTTGCACCCGCCACGCCTGATCTTGAAGACGTATACTTCAGCAACATCAGTAAAAAAACAGATGTAAACACACTATAAGCCATTCCATACATTTCAATTCAACATTATGTTCAATAAAATATTTTTATTCGAAATTAAATACAGGCTGCACCGGCCGGCCATATACCTGTATTTTCTTGCCTGCCTTGGCTTCACCTTTCTTTCTTTTGCAATGGGCGCCATGCCGCTTGATGAAAAACAGTTTATTAACGGCACATCATCACTTGCGTTTTATGTATCTATCATGAGCATGATGATGATGCTTGTGAGCTCATCGGTTATGGGAATTCCTTTATACCGTGATATTGAATACAATACAAAAGAATATTATCTGTCTTACCCCATTACCAAAGCGGGCTATTTTTGGGGAAGGTATCTTTCTTCTTTTTTATTTGTGCTTATTATTGACAGCGCTGTATTACTGGGCGCTTACCTGGGTTGCAAGGCAGGGCCTTCCATTGGATGGATAGGCGCTGCACACTATGGCCCCAATCATTTTATTAACTATATACATCCTTTTTTAACGATTGCCGTTCCCAATCTTTTTTTTACTTCTTCGCTTTTTTTTGGGCTGGTAGCCATTACACGAAATGTGAAGGTGATTTACAGCAGTGGGATTCTTTTATTCCTGGGCTATATGATCGCTAATTTTTTTATCAACTCTTCCTCAAGCCCAACGGTTATTTACCTGGCCGATCCTTTTGCCGTAAATGCAATAAAATATGAGCGGGGCCTGCAAACAATTACAGAAAAAAATAATTCCCTTACTGCGATACACGGCCTGTTTTTACTAAACCGGGTTATATGGACAGGTGTTGGTGTGGTTATACTTATCTATACCTATCTTAGTTTTAGTTTTGAAAAATTTTTTAGCGGGAGAAGGGATAAAAAGATTGCAGAAAATTCACCAACTAAGGAATATATTCTTCCGCTTATTCATACCAGTTTTACAGGTAATTATCAGCGCAAAACATTGCTCACACTTACCAGGATCGAGGTCCTTAACATTATACGGGATAATTATTTCTGGCTCATTATTGCGGGTGGCACTATTTTCCTGGGCATGGTCTTCCGTCACGGCCCCGGCAACTTTTGGGTACCTGATTTTCCAAGGACAAGTATGATCCTTTTTATCTTCAATAATAGTTTTCTCACCTTTATTTTTTGCATTATCATCTTTTACACCGGGGAAACTATCCACAGGGAAAAAGCGACCCGCTTCGCTTTTATCAATGACGCATTGCCACCAACTGACTGGACATTAAATTTTGCCAAGTTTGTCAGTATTATTTGTCTCGCATTTTTCCTGACCATGCTGCCAATGGTAACAGGAATTTTTATGCAACTTGTCAGTGGATTCACACACCTGGATCTTCTCTTATATCTTACTACGTTACTGGGTGTCACGATGCCCATCTGTATCGAGATGGTGATGCTTGCATTTGTGCTGCACATTTGTATCAACAACAAATTCGTTGCCCTTGGTGTTGGCATAGCTTTATGGGTATTATTCCTGCTGGCAAACGCATCGGGGTGGATGGATTATCATCTTTTGTTGTATACCTACACACCCAATTACGGCATATCCGACTTCGATGGTATTGGCCATATGTGGAAGCCCATAACATGGTTCAATATTTATTGGCTACTGTTTGGCAGCTTATTATTGTTACTTGGATATTTATATTATGTAAGAGGTACGATATCATCATTTAAGGAAAGGATACAAATCGCCAAAGAGCGTTTCACAGGTGTAACGCGTTTAACCGGAATTGTATTAATAATTGCGTTTGTTGCTACGGCTGCTTACAACTATTATAATGTTAGTTACTTAAATGCTTATTATACGAAGGCAGAAAATAAAGAAATGGCGGCCGCTACTGAAAAGAAATTAAAACATTTCGGGAACGCCCCTTTACCATCTCCAACAAGAGTTAAATTGTATGTTGATATTTTCCCCGAGCAGCAAAAAGCAATCTTTAAAGCCTATGTAACGGTTGTAAATAAAACCGCAACTCCAATAACTGAATTACTTTTAGACGGAGATAATATTACAGATTATTCAATAAAATATAACGACGCTGCCATTCCATATACGATTCCCCTGTATCACAACAGGGGTAAATTTAATTTTTTAAAGGCTGAGTTACAACCTGCAGATTACAGGCTATATAAGCTCAACAGCCCCCTGGTACCAGGTGATTCGGCAATGTTTGAAGTAAACTCTGTAAAAGAATATAAAGGGTTTGGCAATTATTTATACGGAGCAGACCTGCTTCATAACGGTACCCTTATTGGTAATGGTTTACCGGGCTTAGGTTATGATGATGACGAAGAGTTAGGAAATGAAGAGGATCGTAAAGAATATGGGTTACCTAAAAAAGAAGAAGCATTCCCGGATAAAGATGATTCAGCGGGCACGCAAATTCTTTTAGAGGGTAAAACTGCAAGCCTTATAAATTTTGATATAACTGTAAGCACTTCAGCAGATCAAATAGCCATAGCGCCCGGTAACCTTGAAAAACAATGGAAAGAAAATCGAAGAAATTATTATCGCTATATATCCGGCCCGCAAGGCACTTATTCGGGGCTGGGTATTGCATCAGCGAGGTATGCCTTGCGCAGAGATACTGTACAACTAAATAATCAACCGCCTGTTTCAGTTGAACTTTATTACCAACCCGAACACAATGCCAACCTCCAGCGGTTTATAAGTGCTTATAAAGATGGCCTGCGATATTTTACTTCGGCATACGGACCCTATTCTTTTAATCAAATAAGACTTGTTGAATCATCTGTATATAGCCGTAATTACAATACTGCAGCAGGGCTTGATATTTATACGGAAAGATTTGGATGGAATGCCAACTTTACGGAGTCATATCAATGGGACTACTGCTATTTCGTAACAGCGCAGCAATTATCCAAACAATGGTGGGAGCACCAGTTATCGCCAAATCATACAAAGGGGGCAAGAGTAATTATCGATGGATTATCGAAATACGATGCATTTATAATGACAGAAAAAAAGTTCGGGAAGGAATATATGAAGAACATCGTTGATGAAGAATTGAGTAATTATTTGTGGGGCAGAGGTCGTACAATAAGTGATCAAAGCCCTATTATAAGGTCAACCAGGTGGAATGAGCTGGAATTTAAAGCCGGGCTTGTTTTATATGGATTGCGGGATTTAATTGGCGAGGATAGTCTGAATGCGGCTCTTCATGATTTTTATACTGCGTTTGCCTATAAGGCCAACCCACCATATGCCGGCAGCAAAGACCTTTATGAATACATCAAAAAGCATGTGCCGGATTCATTACAGTATTACTTAACAGATAGCTGGCAGAAGATAACTTTTTATGATAATAAAATTGAAGAAGCAACTGTAACACCCCTTGGTAAAAACCGATACAGTGTGCGTATAAAGGTAGATGTAAATAAAACATACCAGGATGCCAATGGCAATGAAAAAAAAGCCGCTGGTATGAACGATTATATTGACGTAGGCGTATTCGGGGCAGATATAAAAACAAAGAACGGGGAAAGCGATGCAAATCCGTTATACCTGCAAAAGTATAGGCTTAAAGCGGGAGAACATGTTATTGATATTACAGTAACAGGTAAGCCTGTAAGGGTTGGCGTTGATCCATATTTTAAATTAATAGATAGAACTATGAATGATAATGTAAAAGAGTTGTAACAGGCATCTGTCACAATCAGTAACTACCTTTTCTTTACCTGCTATTTTATTTGCACCGGTAAAATTTATGCTTCCTGTTGGCAAAAAATATTCCCTGGAACACTTGCTGCATTTAAAGCATTTCCCAGGAAGCGGGCACTTACAGACCATGTGCTGCCGTTGTAACCGATAGCAACGTTATAAATAGCCCCAATGGCACATGCCCTTTCGAACGCGGAGCCCTAAACGTAACCTGCAATGATATCGCACACACTAAGAACTTCAACCTTTCTTGCCACGCAATCCTTATAACCCCTTTACTATTAATTGCGGCCCAGGCCTTCCAGACGCAGAAATTCTAAATTGGTTTAAATTACATTCTTTGCAACATTTCTTAGCCGTACCTGTCTAATCCAATAAGTGAACAATAAAAAGGAAAATAATCAGACAAATCAAACTCTGGTTGAGAAGGTATTAAATGGCAATTCTAATGCCTTTAGTACTATTATGAAAAATACAGAAGGTTTGGTAGCTCAAATTATTTTCAAAATGATACCCAATAGCGAAGACAGACGAGATATTGCACAGGATGTTTACTTTAAGACATTTCAAAAGTTAGGGAGTTTCAAATTCCAATCAAAACTTTCTACCTGGGTTGGACAAATCGCTTATAATACTTGTCTAAACTACCTTGAAAAGAAAAAATTAATTCTCCTCGATAATAACAATGATTCCCTCGAAGACGAAGCATTAGAAATACTGAATAACAAAATTGACCCTTTTAATAATGAAACCGAAAAACTCATTTTTAAAAAAGAGCTCTCGAAAATTTTAAAAACTGAAATAGATAATCTTTCCCCACTTTATAAGACCTTAATAACACTGTATCACAATGAAGAATTGAGCTATTTAGAAATAGCTCAAATAACGGAACTACCGGAAGGAACTGTGAAAAACTATTTATTCAGGGCAAGAAAAACACTAAGAGAAAATTTGTTACTCACTTATAAAAAAGAAGCCCTATGACAAACAAACATCTTAATGATACCGAAATTCAGCAATACCTTCTGGAAAAAACAAATTGTGATATTGATATTATTGAACATATCCGGCATTGTGCATACTGCAAATTAGAAGCAGAGCAATATGCCCTGCTGTTTGAAGGTATTAAACAACAGGAAAACCCAATTTTTGATTTCAATTTAGCTGATTTAATTATAGAGCAATTGCCTAAACCTCAATCTGAGTTTTCCGGCGAGAATTCCTTTTTTTCCTTTATTTTTTTTATCGCTATTTTTTTCATTTCTATATTACTCTATCTTTTTGGAAATAATTTGCTAAGCCTTTTTCTTGGGATAAAGCCAATATTAATTTCTTTGATAATTACTACGGTCATAAGCATTTTGGTATTCCTGGGTATTGATATGTACAGGAAATATAAAACACAAATGAAGTCTTTAAACTTTTATTGAATTATTGCAACATTAAATACAGGTGGCTGTCTAATTAAATATAAAACATTAAAATAAAAGAAATGAAAAAGATTATCAGCATAGCGGCAGTAACTACCACTCCATTCATTGTAAAAGCTCAAAACATCAACACCCCAACCATTGACAAAGACATTTTCAATGTATGTGCTACCATTTTCGTGGTGGGGCTGCTTATGATATTTATTCTAGCAATCCTAAAACGAATTATGGACTATCGCATAAAAAATAAAATTATTGAAAAAGGAATTCCTGAAAATGTGGCTTCATCAATTTTACAAACGAATTCTAAAGAAAACAGTAATATTAACATTAGATGGTTTGCTATTCTTATAGGCTTAGGCGCCGGACTCACCATCATTTATTATACGCTTCCTTTAGGTATTTACTCTTTAGCAATTATGGCATTTTGCATTGCTGCCAGCTTTTTAGGCTACTACTTTTTTCTTAAGCAATCAGAAAAATAGAATTCACCGCTACAATATTTTCGCACATGAAACTAATGACAAAACTCATATTGTGGGGCAGGAAATATTTTGCCCTCATGGTGTTGATTATATTATTTATCCAACCAATTCCTGCTCAACAAAAACTGGCAACAATAAAGGCAACATCAGGAAAGGTGGCTGTTAAAGATGGAGAAGTTTATCAAAAAGGCATATGGAATTTGTCACCCGAAATCAACCCTGATATTTATTATCCCTTAGAGCCAATACGTGAAAAAAACATAACTTTTTATACTGATATAGATTCGATTTCATTTAATATTATTCCAGGTAACAATTACGATTTCATTATTTTATTAAATGACAAAGACACTTGTTATACCCGGATATCAACAATCAAATCTGTACAGAAAGCTGAACCGGAAACCGCTTCATTAAACTTAATTGGACCTGAACTTCTGCAACAGGATTTTAATTATTTCCATGAGTCATTGCAAAAAGAACATGGCGGGCTATACCGTTATAGAAGCAAAAATGAATTGGATAAATTATTTGACAGTTGTTTTTTGGCATTGAATCGCCCAATGCGTCAATTGGAGTTTGCTAAGCCGATCACGTTCCTGATAAGTTCAATTGAAGATGGGCATACAGGATCGAACAGGAATCGTTCGTAAGCTTCTCCGGGTTGAACATTTCGTTTGTAGTCTGTCGCAAAAGTCATCACGACGGCTGACAGGCCTGACTTTTTTAATTCACCTGACAAGTCTAATTCAGGACCAGGCAACTCTGCTGTGTCAAGCGGCACATCAATATGATTGTGTGTATCAATGCCGATGGTTCGGGCTACAATTTTGGCTACTCTTGTGTCTTCTTTATTATCAGCAAATGACCATAAAGGATTTAAAATAATCATTGTACCTGTACCCGATATAGCAAAGATAAAACTGCGCCTCGACCATTGCCCTTTCAATTGTTTCATGTTTATTGGTTTTAATTACTTATTAGAAATTCATTCAATCGTAATAATTACTGATAAATATTGTCTTTTGAAATGATGAGCTAAACTGCACTCTCAATCCAACTTAAAAATAGCCGCAGAAACAGGTGGTAATTTAATCACATCAGTCTCCTTACCTTTTTTATAAATGCATTTTTCATTAGTTCCTAATATATAGGTATTACTGGCGCTTTTCGGGCTATTGATGTTAGCAGTTACACTTTTTGCAGATGGATTTACAGCAATGATATATTTTTCATGATCATTGCTCCGCATGTATACCATCGGATAAGGATGAGAGGTGTCACTTAAAAGTTTCCAATCTCCATCGTTACCGAGCGCAGAAGATGAAGCCCTGAGTTTGAGCAACGACCGCACATAGTTCAATTGTGAGTTTGAAGCCTTTTCTTCTTTATAGACAGTAGGGCGATTTTGATCTGTGTCTTGTGGAATGTAAATTTTCTCTGTTGGTGCAGTAGAAAAGCCTGCATTTTTACTATCATCCCATTGCATTGGCGTACGTGTTCCCGAGCGGTTTCTACTTCCTTCTATATCAGGTGAGTTGGGAATGTAGCGCATCCCTATTTCATCCCCATAATAGATAAATGGTATACCCGGCTGCGTAAGCAAAAATGTCAAAAGAACTTTTAATTCAGATGCATCTTTCCGTTCTTCATTACGCATACGTGGTGAATCATGATTGCCTGTTGGGAGTGACACATAGCCCTTATTCAAAGTGCTTCTATATTGATCTTCAAAATAAGTTTCCCAGTCACCGACTGAACCTTCACCGGCTTTCGCGAAATAGATTTTAGCATCGCTTTTTTGTCCTCTTTCATAAGGTGAAATAAGCTTTCCGGGTCTCAAAAAATCTATATCAAATCCTGCCGCAATAGATTGTTTAGGATTGAACCATTCTGCTATTAATACACCTTCAGGATATGAATGTTTAAACCATGCTGTTATACCTTTCCAAAGGGCAATAGTGACAGATTTATCAGGATCATTTTTTACTAAGCTTGCTGCAAGATCAACGCGAAAACCATCCACTCCTTTGTCCAGCCAAAAGGTAATGATGTTTTGAAGTTCGTGGCGTACGGCTCTTGGGCCCGGCGCTTCCACGGACTGTTCCCATGGATGATGCGGGTCAGGATGTGCATATCCATAATTCAATGCCGGCTGTATGTTATAGTAATTTTTGATATAATATTTACCTCTTGGTGCAATGGTATCAACCCAATGTGAAGCATCCTGCGCAGACAAATCACCTGGCTTAAATTTAGGCCAGATATAATAATTACTATATTCCAGGTTTGTATCAGCTTCCATAGATTGCCTGAACCATGCACTTTGATTGGACGAGTGTCCGGCCACAAGATCAAGCACCAAATGCATACCTCTTTTGTGTATTTCATTGGCTAGTTGAACAAGTTCCGTATTTGTTCCAAAGCGGGGATCTACCTGGTAAAAATCTATTACATCATAACCGCCATCTTTAAAGCCTGATTTAAATACAGGGTTTAACCATATCGCATTTATACCAAGCGATTGAATATAATCCAGGCGTGACTCAATTCCTTTAAGATCACCGATACCATCGCCATCACTATCCTGAAATGACGATGGATACACCTGGTAGAAAACAGCCGTATCAAGCCAGAGCGCATGCTTCTGCGCAGAAACACACAAACAGGTAAATAAGCCAATGAAGAGAGTTGCACATTTTTTCATAAATTATAATTTCTTTTTTTTGCTAAAACAACCATTTTCTCACGCCGGCAATGGGCGTTTTCCACAATAGCAGCCGACTCTTAAATATACATAGGTTTTACTTTTACGTCCCGGCGGGGTTTTCACCGCATTTAGTATCCATAAAAAAATGGTTGCCTGGAACCCGATGTATAACAGACTTTGAATTATGATAAACTCAACCTACAAACTCTTATAATGTTTCGACCCAAAATGCTTATAATGTATCGCCACTGCTAAGATTAAGGAAGAAGAGTATGTATAATTTTGAATTCTCTACAAGCATCGGGATTTCATTTTCGAGTGCTTATTTTTTATTTGTAAATGTTTTATGCAAATGAAAACTCCGCTGGGACGTTAAAGTTTGCCACTGTCCACCGTCCACCTGCTCAATGAAAGAAATATTGTCAAAGGTCAAAGATGCGGGTAAATTAGTTTCTTGAATTGTCTTAAAAGTCTCGTCTGTGCAAATTGAATTTCCTGGGTGCATTAATGTAATATGAGGTTCGTGTCGTCGGACTGTCATCCCCAAACCTGTCAATACTTTTAAACGAAGTTGATGAAATTGTTCATTGTCGCCAAGTGCTGGAAGTAAAACACCTAAACCATTGCCAAACCTTGTCGCCTGTCCAAACAGTATTGTTATTTTAATTGTGTCAAGTCGGTGCAAGTTTTCCAAAACAACAGCAATATTTTCAATCTCTTCTTCCCTGCAAAGAGTAACGTGGCAGTTAATTAATTTGTATTGCACGGGATTAAATTTTTTGCGAATATTTTCAATGTCGCCTGCGTCTTTCGTCTCCACAAAAAGAGTGAGCTGTCGTCTTATATTTTTGTCCACTTTAAAAATAAAATTAGTCTGTCAAAGTTATAAGGATGTCGCTTAACGCTTGCATGCAACATTAAAGCATTTGGCGTTGTGGCGGAAGGTAATAAGGGTGATCATTGATGAAGTTCCTTCTACTAAGGTTTGGGGTGGGGATTTAATGTATAAAAGTGCCGGAAAATCAATTCAATTTTTACTCCTTGCGCAGTATATAAAAGGACTGCTGTAAAACGGAATTCAATTCATTTAACAAGCTAAGGTTGAATTGCCCATGCAAGGCCGTCAGGTACGCCACCAACATCGATGTGACCGGTAATTTCTAAAGTTTTGAGATCTATAACAACCACGTAATTATCAGCGGAACAGGCGACAAACGCACGCAAACCATCCGGGTCCATAAGAATTCCCGCTGCCCCATGACCAATTTTCATTCGTTTCACCTCCGTATGTGATTTGGCATCGTAAATGGTCAGGTCGCCCGATTGAAGACTCGAAATGAATACCAGTTTACTATCCGGCGTAAACTTCAGCCGGTTAGCACCAAACACCTTTGCATCAATTTTCGCTGCGATTTTTTTGGCTCCCGGATCAATAATAGAGATAGTCCCATCCTCACTTGATGCGGTCCATAACTCACTGCCGTCGGGCGATACATCAAACCCCTCAGAACCCCTGGCAGTGGGAACAATAGTCTCAATCCAATCGTCGTGCGGCCTGGCATCAGGAGGGCCGAATTTTCCCGGCTGGATCAGCGTATCCACAAGAATACTCACAGTTCCTGAAGAGACGTTTGTTGTATAAATCTTTTTTCCATCAGCAGTAACGTAGATCATATGTGTCCTGTTCTGGCCTGTACCCATGCTCCAGTCGAGTTTCTGTGTTGCAGGGTCATAACGGCCAATGGATTTGGAGCCTTCAGCAGTAAACCATGCCTTCCCATTAACGAAGGTTATACCATGTGGGCCAAACAATGGCCTTGTATCAATATTCCGTAAAGGTTTTTGTGCAACAAGGTCAATTACGTTCAATTCATGCAAGTTACCGCCACCATAAATAGAAACATAAGCAGTCTTTCCGTCTGAGGAGGCAATAACTTCGTGTGGATCTTCACCAACAGGCATGCGGGCGATAACCTTTAATGTAACAGGATCCACAACCGCCAGCATATGATCTGTTTTTGAAAGAGCAAGCAATGATTTGTGAGGAACAGATTGGGCGTTACATTCCGTTACTGAGTACATTAATGTTACCAGGAAAACATTTACTGCGATTAGCAGGAACTTATGGCCTTTTAAATTCTTCATAACCTGAATATTTTATTGTATAACGACGCATTCCTGTCGGCAATATCTGTTTGATGAAACAAATCTATTTCACAGAAAGAACAAATTTTTAAAAATGCGGCAAACCGGGAAAGATTTGCTACGAACACAGGAATTTACCAAAAAATAAGCCGAAAATTAAAGCGCCTTATTTAGTACGGTGAGAAATTATAAAAAGAAAAATGCTCCTTAAAGAAGAGCCTTGGAAAATCTAACCATTCGTTTTCTGTGTGAAAAGCCAATCTCCGGTACCCTCAAGTTGCAGGCAATTCGCCAATGTACATATGGGGTTGCTAACACCGTCATCGCGCATTCCTGGCGATACAACTGTGTTGAAAATGAGCAGCTTAATTTTTTCGGGCAATTATTATGTATGCATCGCACGAACACCTGACAGCGACCGAAACAGGAATATCAACATCGGTAAAAATTCACGCACAAGCGGACCGCTTCTGCCAATAGGGGGGATATTATTAATGCAACGGTTCTATCCTTCCAGCTGTCATTATGAAAAAAGAGCATGAAAATTCTATTCATCACAGCATTTATTTGCCTGTTTCCTGTTTTGGAATCATGTAAGAAGAATAACGACAATAAAATTAATCTTTCTTTACTTCAATATAAATGGACGCTAATATCTCACAACGGGGAAGCATTGAGATATGTTGGTATGCCCGGGGATTACTATGATTTTGAAACCAACGATACGTTGCGCACACATAATTATAATTCTTTTGACACCTTAGTTTATAATCTTTCTGCAAATGGCCAGATGCTTTCAATTTATCCCGTTATGAATGGAATAAAATCGGGAACTGCTATCATCTACAAGATAGATGTTCTTACAACTTCGGCATTGATCATCTCAGCAAACGCAGGCCCTGGAGTAAATATATTAGATTCATTGAGAAGATAATTTTTTTGCCTTTACTGGTCTTCCCTTTCCAAAATTAAAACTTTCACTCCGACTAAAGACAGCAGCCGATGTTGCGTGTTTGTGTTGATGGATTTGCTACGCGTCGTCCCGCTCTTTGTCAAGGTATAATGTAGCCGTTGGCGCAACCTTTGTGGCAATGGTTTTGTGTTGGCTATGCTTGTGCCTGCATAGAAAAGAGATTTATACATTTACCGACAAATTAGTAAGATAAATTTCATGATAACGATAAAGCAGGAAAACGATTTAATAGTATGGCAGGAACGTTCACTCTGACAAGTGCCTCACGGGGGACGCGCTAACAGCAGGGAAAATATACCCCGGCATGCCGTTTTGCAATATTAATTCAGTGGAAAATTCTATAATTTTGATAATGATAAGATCGATAAAGAACTCAAAAAAAGTAATGCAATACGTGCAACATCTTAAACAATGACGTTGAAGACTTTTATAACTGCCATTCTTATAACGTGCATGTTGGCCCTGTGCAATAAGAATGTAACCACTACTTCCAAATACAAGGGCAATTGGGAAGGGGGTTACTCCGGTGCTGCAGACAGCGGATCATTTGCATTCAATATCGATATTAACGGACTTGTAAAAGGGCATGTCAATTCAAATGTTACTTCAAACACTTTCCAGGTAATTGGCAGCGTAAATTCAAACGGAGTACTCAACCTGCCACTGGGCAATCCCGCCTCGGGTGGCACTTTTTCCGGGAAACTGGAGGATAACATTTGTTCAGGCACCTGGGAAAATGTGATTACAAATCCAACGTCCAGGGGAACATGGTCCGGAGAAAAAGTTCAGGAAAATACGGTACAATAATTTAATATTTTTAAGTCTAATCGTGGCATATTTCCCCCGATTCCATTTTCCCGGCTATCCTTAGAACGATCAAATAAAAAAAGCGCTATCCTGAGTTTCAGACAAGTCCTGTTGAAGC
>JBDTZL010000408.1:0-14360 GCA_040005125.1 Ginsengibacter sp. | reverse complement strand
TCATTATTTTATTTTTTATTTGTTTAGTGGTTAATTACATAACAAAGATATGGTTAAAGACATGAACTATGCAATACATAGTACATTGAATGGCATAATACTAGTATTAACGGTAAGAATTAAAGGGTTAATGGCATTTGGAGTTACAGGTTTTTATAGCAAAACCTTCGGGAATGAAAAAAGTGCCGTATAAACAGCACTTCAGTAATTGGCTTTTCGTCATTAGGATTCAATACCTTATATAAAATTCGGTTTCATTAACTTAAGTTCTTGTGTAGATTCTAAATAAAGAGGGATGGCTAAGTATATGCGTAGAAACGGATGGTTATGCTTAAAAATATTAACACAATTCCACTTCACGAAATTTAACAATGAAATATTGAAAAATAAATATTTGACTTTGATTGCGGGATGGTTTGAATGACCTAATGATTGTTTTATAATAATTACTTTCAGCTATTAAAATGGATAATCAATACCAATAGTGGCGTTGAAATTCTCGTATCTCCACTCGCGGTTCTCCAGTGCGGTGCCAAAAAGATTTTTCAGAGTGACATCCGGAATTTGCCAGCCGTCATTTTTTATGATGTCCGGGCGTTTGAAGCGGAGACCGATATCGAACCTTACCAGGAAATAATTGAAGTCGAACCTTAAGCCCACACCTGATGATACACCCAGTTGCTTGTAGAAATTTTGAAATTTAAATTGTGTGGTATCCGCACTTCCATCGGGTTTTGTGTTTTTGAAATTCCATATATTCCCAATGTCAGCAAAAAGTGCCATTTTAAAAAATATGGCATTGGAAAACAAGGGAGCCACATTAAAACGGTACTCCGTATTTTGTTCAAACTGCATATCACCTGTGCGGTCGTTAAATAAACCATTTGAATACGGCGCAAGCGCCTGGCCGCCAACTCCTATACCTCTTACCGGCCAGCCACGCATGCTATTGGGGCCGCCGCCAAAATATTGTTTAAAAAAGGGAAGTGTGGTGTCGTTTTTTGAAATAGGAATTCCCACACCCGCAAATACGCGAAATACTATCGCAGATTTTGGATGATTGATGGTATAAGTATACTCCACGTCACTTTTAATAAATTCTTTTAAATATTGATTAAAGAAATTCCCGTTTTGCGAATTTTTATTCCTCAGTTTGAGTAAACCATACGGTAATCCTGACTCTTCAACATTAAAATTGAAAGTACTGGTAATTTTTGGATTACCGGGATTAACATGAGCACTTTTATAGCCTACGCTTGATCCCATAACAAGGGCGGTATTAAATGAATATCGTAAAAAGGGGTACTTCAGTAAGGTGCTGTTAAAACTATCTGACCTGTTGTATAGCCTGTGATAATCAAAATTAAAAAGCCTGAAGCTCCAGATATGCTTTTCATTTTTGGCGAGGTTGAAGCCATAACCAATACTCATTATTTGCTGGTTAAAAAAATCAATCCTGTTGATCAATGAAAGATTTGTGTTGATAAAAGTTTGTTTGGTAAAATACTTTTTTTTATTAAGGCCATTAAGAGGGAAAAGGAACCTGGGGAAGATAATATTGTTGCTATAGCTTATCTCCCTGGAATTAATAGAAGTGCCGGTACTGTTTTGATGCGCAGTGTTGAATTCCACACCCACTCTTACTGCATTTGTCATTCGGGCGGCAAGTTTCCAAAGATTTCGGTTAGTCACGGAAAGATTTCCGGCTACACCCAGGAGATTGCCGGCGTTTGCCGAGGTAATATTACTCGTTGTATTATTAGCCGAATAGCTAAGCTCAATATTACCTTCAAATGCATATTTTTTAATTGGGATGAGTTTGATAACAAAATCAAGAAGATTGGTATCTTTTTTTTCTATGATATCGACAGTTGGGCTTTCCCACACACCAATCTTGTAAAAACTATTAATGGTTTTGAAATAATTATCCTGGCTAAATACATCTCCTTTCTTTATATAAAGATTGTTAGCCGGTAGCCAAAATTTAAAAAGCTGGCGGTGATATCTTGTAATATAATTTCTTGAAATATGTTCTTTCAATGTACTGTCGGTATATAACACTCCGGGAGTATAGTCAGGCAAAACATAGATGTTATTGACATAAAATTTTTTAAGCTTTGTGCTGTCTGGTGACCTGTTGAGCTGGTAGCCAAGCCTTATGGTTGGTTTATCTCTTTTTTCATTGGCTTCCGCGAGCAGCCGCAATTGCTCAAACGGATCTTCTGCAACTGAAGTAAGCGCTTCAATGGAAGTGTCGCCGGTTACTCTTATTTCATCTGCAGTAAATTTATAATAACCATGATTGCGATACAAATCAACAAGTCTTCCTGATTCCTGTTCTATCGCACTTTTCGTAACCGGGGAATTTTTTTGCAGAGGCGATTCTTTTTTTGTCGCCAAAGCCAGTCCTTCAAGTTCCGGAATTTCAAAAAGATAAGCCAGTGTATCAACAAGAGTGCGCTTTCCTGCGATAACTCTATAATTGGTAATAATTCTTTTTTGCGCTTTCCTGTGAATGACGGTATCAAATGTATAAGTTACCCCAGGCCGGTAATAGCCAATGTTCACCAGGGCTGTCTTCATGTTCTGAGCAGATTGTATAATTGAATTTGTGTCAAAAACGGGAGGCCTTGTAATATAATGCAAAACAAAAGCGACATCTTTTATTCTCACCCTGGCACTGTCATCCAGCTGTGTATTAAGTTTTGAGTTAACCGTAACTTTTTCATCTTTGCTTAAATCGGGGGCATTAAGCGTTATATTGTTTTTATAAACAAAAGGAATATTTTTTTGATATTTACGGACGGTTGTGAATCCCGAATATTTTTTGGATGTTCCACAGCCGTTTAAAAATATAAAGATGATATAAACAATACAAAAAAAGAGGAGTTTTTTACCACAGATTATTCCATTCATATAAAGGCCATGTTGAGCAAAAGGATTGTCAAATATATTCAAAGTTTAAGCCAGAAAAAATTAAGAGATGAGGATGGACAATTTATAACAGAGACTCCAAAAGTCGTTACAGAGTTTTTATTGTCGGGGAATTTTAGATGCAAAATATTATGTGCTGATAAAACATGGCTTTTGGAAAACGAAAACCTTTTGAAAAATATCATAGCAGCTGATATATATGAAATTGACGAAACCACCCTGGAAAGAATATCTCTTTTAAAAACACCAAACAAAGTAGTAGCTGTATTTGAAAAAAAATTGCCCGTTTCAGAACCTGTACTGCACGGTAAAATATCATTGATGCTTGATAACATCCGGGACCCGGGAAACATGGGGACTATTATCCGCAATGCAGACTGGTTTGGAATTGAAAATATTATCTGTAGTGAAAATTGCGCAGACTGCTATAATCCGAAAGTAGTTCAGGCATCAATGGGGAGCCTTGCAAGAATTAATATTTTGTATGTTTCTTTAGATGCCTTTATTGATGCAAATAAAAAAATAAGCGTTTATGCGGCAACGTTATCAGGCATAGCTGTATCAGAATTAAAGATTATAGAAGAAGGGATTATTTTAATTGGCAATGAATCCAAAGGAATTAGCGAAGAATTATTAAATTTAGCAACCCTGAAAATAACTATTCCCCGGTATGGAAACGCCGAATCACTCAATGCTGCTGTGGCAACCGGAATTATTTTATCGTATATCAAAAAAGCGTACCCCTAGCCCCCGAAGAGGGAAACGCGCATCCTGCCTAAGTTTATAGCTGATTCATTTAATTCAAAAATATTACTTCATGCTAAATAAGAAGAATCTATCAATTTAATACCCAAAATTAGTTCCCTTCTCTTGAAGTGCCTGCCCTGAGCTTGTCGAAGGGGGGTTGGGGATAGGCCGTGCTTTTTACCTGAATTCTATCGCCTTCACCGGTTGTATTTTTCTTACCAATACCGAAGGAATAATCAACATCAGGAAGCAAACTACAAATGTTGCACCATCAATAGCTGCAACCTGCCACCACACTATATCTGCGTGTGCCACCTTCATATAATAAGCCTCCTCATCCAGTTTAATAAAACCCGTAGCTTCCTGCAGGTAACAAATTCCCAGGCCTAATAAAGTTCCTGCAATAATTCCTGTAAAAGCAATGATTGAAGTATTATAAAGAAATATTTTTTGAATGGTGCTGTTTTGAGCTCCCAGCGCTTTCAATATGCCTGTCATCCTGGTTCTTTCCAGTACAAGAATAATAAGGCAGGTAATTAAATTAACTACTGCAACCACCATCATTATGACCAGTAAAATGCTCTTAATTCTGCCCTGGAGATTGAGCCAGTCAAAAATATTGGGATAAATTTCCTGTATCGTTTTGCTGTACCATCGTCCCGGCAAAGCTTCTGAGTCAAACAGGAAGTTATTTACCGAATCGGTCTGTCTGTAATCGTTTAAAAAAATTTCATAGCCTCCGATCTCACCGGGTGCCCAGTCATTAAGTCTTTGGATCAGTTTAAGGTCACCAATACAAAAATTCTGATCATATTCATCGATCCCGGTCTTAAAGATTCCGGCAATTTTAAGTTTGCGGGCCCGCTGGCTGCCATCACTCTGAATAAAAAGAATAATAACACTGTCATTTACATTTGCGTTAAGCTGGCCTGCTGCGTATTGGGATATATCAATGTCTTTACTGTAGCCGCTATCAGTAAATGAAATCCATTTTCCACCCACAAGAAATGAGTTGATACGGCTGAAATCAAAGCTGCTGTCAATACCCTTCATCAGCACACTTTCGATGTCGTCATTGTATCGTATAATAGCAGATTTTGTTGCATAGCGCTCCACACTTTTTACCTGGGGCAATGTGTACAAAAAATTTTCGAGGCTGTCATTTTTTTCAATGGGAGATTCTTCTGCAATGTTTGCCTGTGTCATCACATCCTGCTGCACACGTATGTGTCCCCAGAAGCTGAAGACCTTATTACTTATTACATTTTGAAAACCATTAACAAAGCTTAATGCAACTATCATCACAGCAACACTTATCATGGTAGCAGTAATTGCCAGCCCGATAATGAATCGTGAAAAAGTCTTTTGTTTATTGAAGGCTATACGTTTTGCTATAAAGGCGGAAACATTCAATCGGCTTAAATTTGGTATCTTGTAAAACTAATTTTTTTTAAAATATTTCAATGAGATCAAAAAAGATTGCTGGCTTTATTCTCTTATATGTTGCATTTTTATTCTCTGCAAAATGTACAACCGCCCAGGCCCCCGACAGTATTTACGCAAATAACATCAAAACTGTACGACTTTACAATTATGGGAACCAGCTTAGTTTCCCGGTGATAAATTTAAGCAGTAGCGACCAGATGGAGCTTCATTTTGATGATTTGGATGCTGATGTAAAATATTATTACTACACCTATCAACTTTGCAATAGCGACTGGACCGCGGTAAGCCTGAGCCAGTTTGATTATATAAAGGGGTTCACCCAGTTAAGGATTTCCAACTATCGCTTTTCGTCAATCGCCCTCACAAGATACACACATTACCAGGCTGTGATCCCCGACAGGAGCAGCTATCCTACCCGCTCGGGAAACTATATCCTTAAAGTATATTTAAATGGCGATACCTCGCAACTTGTATTTACAAAAAGGTTGATGGTGGTAGAAAACAAGGCGTCGGTTTTAGCAAGAATAGTTCAGCCATATGCGCCTGAATTATTTCAAACCCATCAGCGGGTGCAGTTTACAGTGGGCATAAAAGGCCTTGATGCATTTAATGCGGGCCAGCAATTGAAGGTTGTTATACTCCAAAATTATCGCTGGGATAATGCATTAAAGAACATGCCACCTACTTTCATCAGGGGAACTACGCTGGAATATAATTCAGAAAGTATTGGTGTTTTTTCCGGTGGTAAAGAATGGCGGTGGCTCGATTTAACGGATTTCCATTTACAAAGCGACCGGGTTCTTACGGCAGATTACAACAAAAAATCGACCGAAGTGTTTCTCAGGCCCGACGGGCCAAGGGAAGGACAGAAGTATGTATATTACCGTGATTATAACGGGATGTACGTCTCATCAGCTATCCGTGGTTTAAATCCTTTATGGGAAAGTGATTATGCAACTATTCATTTTTCTTTTGCGCCACCTAACGGAGTCGCTTATGCGAACAAAGATATTTATGTTTTTGGCCAGTTAACCAACTATAATTATGCCGACAGCCTTAAAATGAATTTTAATGCTGACAAGGGGGTTTATGAAACGCATCTTTTTTTGAAACAGGGTTATTATGATTATACCTATATCGCGGTTGACAAAAGCAACCCTGGCAATCGTGCTGAACTGGATGGTAATAATTATGAAACAGAAAACCTCTACACCGTTCTGGTCTATTATAAATCATTCATTGACCGTTCCGATGAACTGATAGGAGTAGCAACTTTCGATTCAAGAGGTAGCCAACCTGGGTTGAGCTTTTGACAAATTTTACACGGTTGTGCCTGTAATTAATAGTCAATGGTCAATAGTCAATCCATTGACAAACAATTTAGCAATTCAACAATTAAAATCATTTATCCTCATTTTCCTATATTTGCAGCCGGCAAGTCTTATACGGCCAGCTCCTGCAGAACTCCCCCAGGATCGGAAGATAGCAAGGGTATGCGGTTGAGCGGTGCGATGTAAGTAACTTGCCGGTTTTTTTTGCCACGAATTGTACGAATTATGATACACGAATTGCACGAATTATTCGAATTACTGGAATTATCCTAAACTCTCTAAACCCTCTAACTCCTCAACTCCTCAACTCCTCAACTCCTCAACTCCTCAACTCCTCAACTCCCCAACTCCCCAACTCCCCAACTCCCCAAACCTTCTCAAAAACTTCATAATAAACAAATATCTTTGCCGGATTACATAATTTTTAAAAGATAATTCGTTATGAAATTTTTTATTGATACAGCAAATCTGGACCAGATTAAAGAAGCCAATGATCTCGGCATACTTGACGGCGTAACCACCAACCCTTCATTAATGGCAAAAGAAGGCATTAAAGGCAGTGAAGCAGTGAACAATCATTATAAAACAATCTGTGAAATGGTCGATGGGGATATAAGCGCAGAAGTGGTGTCAGTAGATTTTAAAACAATAGTTGAGGAAGGAAAAAAGCTGGCTGCTATCCACAAGAATATTGTAGTAAAAGTACCGATGATAGTTGACGGTGTGAAAGCAATTAAATGGTTTACTGATAATGGAATTCGTACGAATTGTACTTTAATTTTTAGTGCAGGGCAGGCAATGCTTGCTGCAAAAGCCGGCGCAGCTTACGTTTCGCCATTCATAGGCCGCATAGATGACAGCGGCTGGGACGGCCTGGAACTTATACAGCAGATTTCTCACATCTTCCAGGTGCAGGGTTTTAAATCAGAAATTCTTGCTGCATCTATACGCAGTTCACTTCATATAATCAAATGCGCTGAGGCCGGCGCTGATGTATGTACCTGTCCGCTGGAATCGATTATTGGTTTGACAAAACATCCTTTGACAGATATAGGACTTGCTAAATTTATGGCCGACGCGAAGAAATTTGAATAAAGATGGTTTAGAAGTTTAGGGTTTATGAGTTTAGGGTTTATGAGTTTATAGTGTTTAGAGTTGAGGGTTGAGAAGTTTAGGGTTTAGGAAGTTTAGAGGGTTTAGAAAGTTTAGAGAAGAATTCGTGTAATTCGAATAATTAGTGGCATCAATTAATTCTTTTTCTTTCGCGATGATTTTGAATTACTATTATTTACATTCATCAGGTCGTCAATAGTTTTTAACTTTTCATCGTCCGGTTTTTTCTTGACGTACATGGTAAATTCCTTATACATTGATGGGTTTGATTTCAGAATGGCTTTTATAGAAACCTTTTCTTTTGCAAAGCCGGGATCAAGCCAAAGGCTGTTACCGGAAAATCTCCCATCCGAGGAAGTAAAGATTAGTTCTGTAGAATCCAGCGGAATAAATTTTCCGGTAGATAGTTTTCCATCAATGTTTATATAGTTATAGGTACCTTTTTTAAGGCTGTCGGTATATAAGTCCACATATATGCTTTCCACTTTTTGTGCTTTTGCAAATAAGCAGGGTATCAGCAACAGGAAAAATAAAAATTGTTTCAAAGAAATTATTTGCAAAGAGATTGAAAAATTCATGCCAGGGTTGCATCTCCCTCTCCGCCTCAGGCGGAGAGGGTAGGGGTGAGGTTTAAAAAATATTTGTCAGTTAAAAATTTTCATTACATCTTTGTGGCCGTAAATGAAAATTAACAATACATACAATAGCTGGTGGCAGGCAATCTACTGATTGTGCCGCATTGCTGTATTTGTGTATGAATAAATAAATATAACGTCCCGGCCACTTAGCCGGGTTTTTTTATGCTATGAAGAAAATAGAACTATCAACAACGTACAAAAAATTATTGGCAGATGTATTTACTCCTGTGGGAATATATCTGCGTCTTCGCGACCGTTTCCGTGATACAATTTTGCTGGAAAGCGCCGACTTCCATGCCGGGGAAAACAGCTTTTCAATTATTGGGATTAATGCGATAGCCGGCATCGAAATAAGTAATTACATGGAAATTGAGTATAAACTTCCGGTAGAAAATATTAAAAAAATTCAAATTACCGATGCTACCAACGTCACGGCAGAACTTTGGAGCTTTATGCAGCATTTCAATATTAGCGGTACGGCTGATATGCCTGTAAATAAAGCCCAGGGGCTATTTGGATATACTGCTTACGATGCTGTCCAGTTTTTTGAGACCATCAGGTTAAGGGATCAGGAAGTTGCTTCTCCCGGGTTAAGTACCGGGGCTGAAATTCCATTGGTTCGTTATCGTTTATACCAATACGTTATAGTTATCAATCACTTCAAAGATGAATTATTTATTTGTGAAAATCATATAAAGGGTATTGAAAGCGAGGTTGACATAGTTGAGAGCCTTATTAAAAGCAAAGACGTTCCGGTGTATCCTTTTTCATCTTTGGAAAATGAAGCATCTTCAATAACGGATGAGGATTATATAACCATGGTAAAAAAAGGAATTGCGGGTTGTGCCAGGGGCGACGTGTTCCAGGTTGTGCTCAGCCGCAAATTTCATCAAAGGTTTTCGGGCGATGAGTTTAATGTTTACAGGGCATTGCGTAATATAAACCCAAGCCCGTATCTTTTTTATTTTGATTATGGCGATTACAGACTTTTCGGAAGCAGTCCTGAAAGCCAGTTAATTGTTCAGAATAATACGGCAATTGTGCATCCTATTGCGGGTACCTTCAAAAGAACCGGCAATGATGCAACTGATGAACAACTCGCGGGAGAACTGGCTAAGGACGAAAAAGAAAATGCAGAACATGTAATGCTTGTCGATCTTGCCCGCAATGATCTCAGTCGCTTGTGTAGCGATGTAAGGGTTACGCGTTTTTGCGAAGTGCAATATTTTTCACATGTAATCCATTTGGTAAGTGAAGTAAAAGGTAAAGTGGAAGAAAATACCAATCCTTTTAATTTGCTCGCGGTTACATTTCCTGCAGGTACTTTAAGCGGCGCCCCAAAGTATAAGGCCATGCAGCTTATAAATGATTTTGAGAAGGATGCCCGCAGTTATTACGGTGGATGCATTGGTTTTGTAGGATTTAACGGAAGTGTCAATCATGCTATTATGATCAGGACTTTTTTAAGTAAAGGCAACAGTCTTACTTACCGTGCAGGCGCAGGTATCGTAGCTGCGTCTAACCCTCACAGTGAGCTGCAGGAAGTTACCAATAAACTGAATGCGCTCACATTAGCAATTAAATCAGCAGAAAAAATCTGAGAAATGAAAATTTTGATTTTTGATAATTACGATTCTTTCACTTACAACCTCGTGCATGTAATTGAGAAAATAATTCATGGCAAAGTGGATGTATACCGTAATGATAAGATATCCCTGGAAAAAGTAAAAGACTACGATAAAATAGTTTTATCTCCCGGCCCCGGGCTTCCGGTTGAATCGGGGCTGCTCCTCCCGCTCATAAAAGAATATGCATCATCGAAATCTATACTGGGGGTATGTCTTGGCCTGCAGGCTATAGGTGAAACATTTGGGGGAAGTCTTATTAATTTAACTACTGTTTATCATGGTGTTGCCACCAAAATCAAAATCAATCCCTCAAGGACACCATCTGAAAATGATGTGTTTAATTCGTTGCCGGAAGAACTGGAAGCCGGCCGTTATCATTCCTGGATTGTAAATAAGGAAAACTTTCCGCTTGATCTCGAAATTACCGCGGAAGATGAGAACGGCTATATTATGGGATTGCGTCACAGGACTTTTGATGTGCAGGGTGTCCAGTTTCACCCTGAAAGTGTCTTAACACCTATGGGTGAAAATATGATGAGAAACTGGTTAAAAGATAGCAAATGAAAAAAACGCTTCAATATTTATTTGAACATAAGACCCTCTCCAGAGAAAGGGCAAAAGAGATACTGGTAGATATTTCGGGTGGAATGTTTTCAGATGCTGAAATTGCCTCTTTCACAACAGTGTTTCTGATGCGCAGCATTACTATTCCTGAATTGCTTGGCTTTCGTGATGCTTTAATCGGGTTATGTGTGCCGGTAAACCTGAAACCCTTCCGCGTACTGGATATTGTTGGTACCGGAGGAGATGGAAAAAACACTTTTAATATTTCTACATTGAGTTGTTTTATCGTCGCAGGAACCGGGCAGAAAGTTGCCAAGCATGGAAACTATGGAGCTTCCTCGATAAGTGGTTCCAGTAATGTTATGGAAAAGCATGGCTACAGGTTTTCACCAGATAATAAAAAATTGCTGGAAGAAATTGATAAAGCAAATATTTGTTTTATGCATGCCCCGTTATTCCATCCTGCATTAAAGGTTGTGGGACCTATAAGAAAAAACCTGGGAGTTCGTACATTTTTTAATATGCTGGGCCCAATGGTAAATCCCGCATTGCCTGAGGTACAGGTAATTGGCGTTTACAATCTTGAAATGGCACGTATTTATTCTTATCTTCTTCAGCAATCTGATGCGAAATTTACTATCATCCACAGCCTTGAGGGTTACGATGAAATTTCATTAACGGGAGATACAAAAGTTATTACCAATGAAGGGGAGAAAATTTTTACCGCTGAATATTTAGGTAAAAGAATGGTAAGCCCGCAGGATATTTATGGAGGCAATTCTCCTGATGAGGCGGCCAAAATCTTTTTGAGGATTTTGAAAGGCGAAGGTACATGGGCTCAAAATGCAGTAGTGATTGCAAACGCAGCTATAGCATTATTTTCAAGCGGGGATTTTCCCTCGTACGGGCATTGTTATGAATTGGCAGTAGAGAGCCTTGAGAGCGGAAAAGCTTATGGCTCTTTTCAAAAATTAATAATCCTTCAGTAAATGAATATACTTGATACCATAATTGCTAAAAAGAAAATTGAGGTTACAAAACGAAAACGCGACAAAGGCATTTCTGAATTGAAAAATGAACCGCTCTTTAAAAACAAAACGCTTTCTTTCAGAGATTTTTTATTGAGAGAGGACAAAACAGGCATCATTGCAGAGTTCAAAAGAAAATCGCCCTCAAAAGGCATCTTAAATAATACATCAACCGTTAGAGAAGTAACAGCTGCTTACGCAAAGTATGGCGCCAGCGCAATCTCTGTTCTTACAGATGAGGAATTTTTCGGAGGCTCTTTAAATGATTTGCTGGAATCCACAATTAATGAGGTTCCTTTATTAAGAAAAGATTTTATAATAGACGAATACCAGGTAATAGAATCAAAAGCGTTTGGCGCGGAAGTAATTTTGCTGATTGCAGCATGTCTTGAAAAGGGAGATGTGAAAACACTTGCTGCTCTTGCTAAAAACATCGGGTTAAATGTTTTACTGGAGATCCACAATGAACAGGAACTGGGTCATATTTGTAGTGATGTAGATGTCGTAGGAGTCAACAATCGCGACCTGAGAACTTTTACCGTGGATATTAACCGCTCAATTGAATTGGGTAAACAAATTGATGGAAATACAATAAAGATTTCGGAGAGCGGGATTGATAATATTTCTTCCATAGAGCTCTTAAGGGAACATGGATTTAAGGGCTTTTTAATTGGTGAGAAATTTATGAAAGAAAAAAATCCGGGCCTTGCATTTCAAAATTTTGCCGGCAAATTAAAAATAGAAAAATGAAACTAAAGGTTTGTGGTATTACAAAATTAGAGCAACTGCAACAACTGGATGAACTTCATATTAACTATGCCGGGCTTATCTTCTACGACCAATCTTCAAGATGTATCATTGATAAATTAAAGGCCGGGGATGTGAAACCATTAAGCCTTTCATTAAAAAAAATCGGGGTATTTGTAAATGCCGCTGAAGAGGAAATAATGGAACAGGTTGAGAATTTCGGTTTGGATATTGTTCAGTTACATGGTGATGAAACACCCGGATTTTGTAACCACATCAGTAATCACGTAACTGTTATAAAGGCTTTCAGGATCACGCATACCAATGAGCAAAATATTGACTGGATGATAAAACCGTATGAGGAATATTGTGATTATTACCTGTTTGATACCAATCGTAAAAATGCGTATGGTGGAACGGGTGAAAAATTTGACTGGAAGATTTTAAATAAAAATAAAATCAATAAGCCCTTTTTTTTAAGCGGCGGTATTGGATTAAAAGATATTGGAAAATTAAAGGCTTTTGAACACCCGTTTTTTTACGCCGTGGATGTAAACAGCCGGGTTGAAATTTCAGAGGGGATAAAAGATATGGAGCAAATAAAAAGTTTAGCAAAGGAACTTGAAATATAATACCCGTTCGATATGTTATAGATTTGAATTGAAGACTTTGCTTGCCCGATAGAATTACCGAAAGTTCGATCGTGCCACACTACAGACAAAATACCATGAAAAACAAAATCCGGTAACAAAAAAAACCTGCAACAGACTCAGAGTTGCATAATAAAACCATAATGATAAACATAACAACATCATTAAACAAAGGAACTTATAAGCAGCCAAATATTTTTGGTTATTATGGAGACTTTGGCGGGGCCTATATCCCGGAGATGCTATATCGCAATGTGGAGGAATTAAAAACCCGTTACATAGGGATCATGTACGAAGCATCCTTTCAAAAGGAATTCCATGAATTGCTGAAAGATTATGCGGGCAGGCCAACACCTTTATATTTAGCAAAGCGGTTAAGTAAAAAATACAACACGCAGATTTTTTTAAAACGTGAAGACCTGTGTCATACCGGGGCACACAAAATTAATAATACCATCGGGCAAATTTTATTGGCGGAAAAGCTTGGTAAAAAAAGAATTATTGCAGAAACTGGTGCCGGCCAGCATGGAGTTGCTACTGCAACAGTTTGTGCATTGAGGGGACTTGAATGTATTGTTTATATGGGTGAAAAAGATATGAAGCGCCAGGCGCCAAATGTGGCAAGAATGAAGATGTTGGGCGCTACAGTTATACCTGCAGTTAGCGGTAGCAAAACGTTGAAAGATGCTACCAATGAAGCTATAAGAGATTGGATAAATAACGCGGAAGATACTTATTATTTAATTGGAAGCGTTGTAGGGCCGCATCCCTATCCCGATATGGTTGCCCGTTTTCAAAGTGTGATAAGTGAAGAAATCCGGAAGCAATTAAAAGAGAAGACAGGAAATGAATTGCCTGGTTATGTAATTGCCTGCGTGGGTGGTGGTAGCAATGCGGCCGGAGCTTTTTATAATTTCCTGGATAATGAATCTGTAAAACTTATTGCGGTAGAAGCGGCAGGTAATGGAATTACAAGTGGAATGAGTGCGGCAACTACGCAATTGGGATCCGTAGGAATTTTGCACGGGAGCAAAAGCCTTGTAATGCAAACTGCAGATGGACAGGTTGTAGAGCCCCATAGCATTTCAGCCGGGCTTGATTATCCGGGGATCGGTCCAATGCATGCACATCTGTATAAAAGCGGAAGAGCAATATTTATGAGCGCCACAGATGAGGAAGCGCTGGGATCTGCGTTTGAGCTGGCAAAACTCGAAGGGATAATTCCGGCATTGGAATCTGCGCATGCACTTTTTATTTTGAATAAAATGAGTTTTAAAAAAGAGGATATTGTGGTTGTGAACCTTAGTGGGAGGGGAGATAAGGATATGGATACTTACATGAAGTATATCCCGTCCTCTTAGCTTTTGGAAAGTTTCGAATTTAACTTTTGGAAAGTTTGGAACTTAACTTTTGGAAAGTTTGGAACTTAACTTTTGGAAAATTTTGGAACTTAACTTTTGGAAAGTTTGGAACTTAACTTTTGGAAAATTTTGGAACTTAACTTTTGGAAAGTTTGGAACTTAACTTTTGGAAA
>JBDTZL010000006.1:0-4279 GCA_040005125.1 Ginsengibacter sp. | reverse complement strand
TGATAAAAAAACTTCAGGAGAGCGCAGGTTATAATAAATATTAATTTCATTCATCGGATAGCCGCCCACAACTTTTGGAAAGTTAAAAACTTTCCAAAAGTTTCCATCCCACCGACACCTCCAATTGACAATAACCAATATCCAAATATATTTTGTAAGTTTTGTTATTCAGAATCTCCATCAGGCCACAACTTTTGGAAAATTCGAGACTTTCCAAAAGTTTCATCCCAACCAACCATCCTGTAAAAATTGCAGCTCATAAGGCAATCCATGCTATTTGCAGTCTCTGGGGTTTTAAACTTTGTAAAGTATTATTTTTGATTGCATAATAATAGCTTGTTTTGATTAGTACTTCTGCAAATAACATATTACCTGCCGGGCAGCCATTCGTTGAAACACGACTGCGGTTTTACGGACTTTTTAAAAAGAGATGGCTGTATCATGCACTTTTTTGGATACTGTATTATTTTTTCCTTTGCGTGGTTTTTTATAATGCCTACCAGATACATGATTTTATATTTTATGTCCAGTTCATTTTATTTATGCCATTTTCGGCGGCGCTTGTTTATGTAAACTTTTATATCCTTATTCCATACCTTTTATACAGGAAGAAAGAATTTTACTATGCATTGTCATTATTATCGGCATTGGTGGCAGCAGCTTTTTGTGATCAGCTATTAAAGCAATTGTATGCCCATTTCGGATCGAAGTTGTTTGCAATTACAGCAGATTTTAATTTTCCAAACCTGTTTTTAGAAGCAACGGGTTTGTTTTACCTCACCGGCTTTACCACGGCAGTTAAACTTTCAAAAAACTGGATACAAAACCAGCAATTGATGAAGGAAAAAGAAAAACAACACATGGAAACTGAATTGAATTTTCTTAAGGCGCAGATACAGCCTCATTTCTTCTTTAATACATTGAATAATTTATATTCCCTAACGCTAAAAAAATCGGACCAGGCACCGGAGGTTGTTTTGAAGCTATCGGCGCTGATGAGTTATATGCTCTATGAATCTAATACACCCAAAGTATCATTGAGCAAAGAAATCACTTATTTGCAAAACTATCTTGACCTGGAAAAACTTCGTTTCGGACAAAGACTAGTCGTTACATTTGAAATGGAAGGGCAAATAGAAGAAGTAAGCATTCCCCCCATGATACTGATCCTCTTTCTCGAAAATAGCTTTAAGCATGGCGTAAAAAATAGTCTTAATAAAATACAAATTGACATCTCTTTAAAGGTAGATGAGGGGTTTTTATTTTTTGAAGTAAAAAACCCTGTTGAGGGAAATTTACCTACGGGGAATACGGGCATTGGATTAAAAAATGCCAAACGGAGATTAGACTTGCTATACGGCAATAATTACCGGCTTGATCTTTCAGAAAAGCAAAATGAATTTATAGTATCATTAAAAATGCCTGTATGCTAAAGCGTTTCAAATGCCTGGTAGTGGATGATGAGCCATTGGCTATTGACGTCATTGAAAATTATTTACAGCGGCTGGAGAATGTTGAAACCAGGCGTTGCGAAAACGCAATTGATGCTTTGCGGCTTTTAAAAGATGAAGCCTTTGATTTGATTTTCATTGATATCGAAATGCCGTTGTTAACAGGGCTCGACTTGCTGGGAACTATCAAAAACCCTCCACCTGTTATTATTACAACCGCTTACAGGGATTATGCCGTAGAAGGGTTTGAATTCGAAGCGCTGGATTATTTAGTAAAACCCATATCTTTTCCGAGATTTATGAAAGCGTTTGAGAGAGCAATAAAAAACACCGTTGCCGAAAAAACGAATGACAACAGCGTACCCGACGAAAATGAATATTTATTTTTGAAAGTCGATCGCAAATTTGTAAAAATAACCATCAGCGATATCCTTTATATAGAAAGCCTGAAAGACTACATAAGGGTAACAACAAAAACAACTTCATTAATATCGTACCACTCGCTTACGGCTATTACAGAAAAACTCCCGGTTGATAAATTTATGAGAATTCACCGGTCATTTACCATTGCTGTTGATAAAGTAAAGGTGATAGAAGGCAATTGTGTGGAAATTCAAGGCAAGCTCATTCCCATATCCCGTGAACACAGGCAGGAGGTTTTAAAAAAGATTTATAAATAAGCCTGAAAACAAAGACAAAAACCGTCCTCCGTCGTGCAAACAATGCAGTTCAGCGAATAATATTCCTTTCAGCTAAAACTATTACCGTTGGGTTCTTAAGAGTATTACTTTTAAATCCTGTTCATATAATTTTCTTTTTATGTTTATGATAAAACTGTTTTTTTTGACGACGCTTACAATAATGGCTCTTTTAGCCAGCCAGTATGACGGTACAAAAGAAATTGCCCGTTCATTTGCCCGTAAAACTTTTGCCGGAACTGACGTTCCCGGACCTTTAGATGATACCTTAAGAGCAATGGGCAAGAGGATCTTTTATACAACATGCTACTCCTGCCATAAAGATACTATTGGTAATGTAGCTCCCGGTTATTCAGTAATGTCCAGTATGACGCCACGTGCTGTTTTTGCGTCTATGGATAACGGTAAGATGCGCACGCAGGCTGCCAAACTTAGTGAGCAGGAGCGAAAGGCTGTGGCAGAATGGCTAACTAATAGTGAATTGAGATCAACGGTTTTGGCTAAGGAAGCGTATACTTCTTTTTCCATTCGTGGAAATTCAGAACCTGCATTCGATTATTCGGGATGGGGCGGAAATATGGCTGGTACGGGTTTCCGTAGCGCGGAACAGGCAGGGATATCCTTGTCGAATATTAATTCTTTACAATTAAAATGGGCTTTTGCATTCCCGGATGCTACTATTGTACGAAGCAAGCCTGCAGTAATAGATGATTGGCTGATCGTTGGCAGCCAGTTCGGAGACCTGTTTGCCATCAATCGAAAAACAGGAAAACCCGGATGGCATTTTGCAGCCAGTGCCGCTATTCGTGGGGCCATCGTAATACAAAAGCAAAAAAAATCTATTACAGCTTTCTTTGCGGATTTCAGCACTAACGTTTACGCAATAGACGTAAAGACAGGCAAACAATTATGGTACAAACGGGCAGGCATTGATGCGCAGTCCGCAACAACAGGCTCTGTAGCTGTTTACGAGGGGAAAGTGTTCGTCCCAATCACTTCAACAGAAGTAGGTGCTGCCATGAATGGCGATTACAATTGTTGTTTTTCCACCGGAGGAGTAGTCGCGTTAGATGCAATGACAGGTAAGCAAATATGGCAACATCGCATTATTGTTGGAGGAGCAAAAGAAACGGGAAAAAAGAAAAATGGCAAATCTTTTTATGGGCCTTCCGGAGCGCCTGTATGGTGTAGTCCGACCATAGACTCAAAAAGAGGGTTAGTATACATAGGCACCGGCGAAAATTACACCTATCCTACTACCAATACCAGTGACGCAATACAGGCATTGGATATGAAAACAGGTAAACTCGTTTGGAATTTCCAGGCTACTTCCGGTGATGCTTATAACACAGCCTGCCCCGTTTTTATCAATTGCCCCGAAAAGTCGGGGCCAGACTTTGATTTTGGTATGGCCCCAATATTAGTAAAAAGAAAAGATGGAAAAGACATCCTGGTAGCGGGCCAAAAATCCGGTGTCGTGTATGCTTTATCACCGGCCGATGGAAAACTAATATGGCAAACAAGAATTGGCAAAGGCGGCAAGTTGGGTGGTATACATTGGGGTATGGCAACCGATGGAGAAAATGTGTATGCAACAAATGCGGACAACCTCATTGCTATTGATAAAAGTGATTCTATGCTTAAACCTTCAACGGGTATCTATGCACTTGACCTTATCAACGGGAAAGTAATTTGGGAAACACCAACTCCTGGTTGCAAAGATAAAAAAAATTGCCTGCCTTTTAATTCTGCAGCGCCCGCCGTAATCCCGGGAGTCGTATTTGCGGGCTCACTGGACGGCCATATACGTGGTTATGCAACAAAGGACGGAAAAATTGTGTGGGACTTTGACACGGCTAAGGGTTATGATATCATCAATGGAATTAAAGCAAACGGGGGCGCCATTGATGGCCCTGCACCGGTTATTGCTGATGGTATGCTATTCGTGAACTCTGGTTATGGGATGTTTGGACAAATACCAGGGAATGTATTGCTGGCTTTTGGGGTTGACGGTCGGTGAGGTGTCAATGGTCAATGGTCAATGGTCAATGGTCAATGGTGAATGGTCAATGGTCAATGGTGAATGGTCAATGGTCAATGGTCAATGGTCAATGGTCAATGGTCAATGGT
>JBDTZL010000094.1:0-14606 GCA_040005125.1 Ginsengibacter sp. | reverse complement strand
AAATTGATGCATGCCAGCACAAGAATAAAAAATGCAACAGCTCCAAATAACCAGATAAAACGCATGTCACCTCTTTTAACATTATCGTCTTCTATATTATAAGATTTGAGATGAATATCTCTCAGCGATTGCAAATACAACTGAGCTG
Source organism: Ginsengibacter sp. (assembly GCA_040005125.1). GTDB lineage: Bacteria > Bacteroidota > Bacteroidia > Chitinophagales > Chitinophagaceae > Ginsengibacter. The sequence continues at coordinate 14,458 of JBDTZL010000094.1, read as the reverse complement.
AACCTAAGTTTTTCCTTGCGTCTTTTTGGCCCTTGGCTTCCATTGCGGGAATCATATATTTATCTAATACATCAGCGGTCATTTTCTTTTGAAGCTGTTCAATGTTGGCTCCGGGCTTTAGCAAAAGATAGATTCCATAATTACTTGCGGTCCAGCTTTCCTGCTCACCATCCCAGAAAGAAACGCCGGCAAGTGAAATGAAAAATTTGTACTGAAGATGTGATGTTGAAGGAAAGTCTTTCATTACGCCACCTATATGAACCGGCATTTTAGTTCTGTCATTAAAATACATGACCTTTCCAATTGGATTTTCACCGGGAAAATATTTATCAGCCATACTTTTTGAAATCACCATGCTGAAAGGCTCCGTAAGCGCACGCTCTTTATTTCCACGTATTATTGGTATGTTTAAAATATCGAGAACAGACTGATCAGCAAAGCAAAAACCATCTTCATAACTATCATCAGGAGTATCAGCTCTCCGTATCTGGTTGCTGCCTGCCCCGCCAAAAAGGCTGCTTGACATAATACGACCGGCATTTTGAAGTTCAGGAAAATCATTTACGAGGGCTTTTGACATTGGCGAAGGAAAATTTGTAGCACTATGCTCAACACCATTCATATTGGCCCTGCCAATAATTCTATAAACACGATCTCCAACGGGATTTTGCGAATCGTAACTTAATTCGTGTTTGATGTACAATGCAATCAGCAAACAGGCAGCAATGCCAATTGCAAAACCACCAATATTAATAGCGGCATACATTTTTTGCCTTGACATGTTTCTGAACGCGATTTTTAAATAATGCTTTATCATAATACCAGGTTTTAAGTATTCTACAATTTAACCATTCAGCAATTGAGTAATTTTCACGTTTTCACATTTGATAATTAAATCTTACTCGCTTCTCAAACTCTTAACAGGATTAGTCATCGCCGCTTTTAACGAACGATAACCAACAGTAATCACCGCAATAATTAATGTGATTGAAATAGCAAATAAAAAAACTCCGGCTCCTATTTGAATGCGGTATTTAAAATCCTGCAGGTATTTGTTCATTAACCACCATGCCAGCGGTGCGGCTATTAAAAATGCCACAATTACCAGGCGGGTAAATTCTTTGCCAAATAACCAAAGAATGCTTTGTATTCCTGCACCCAATACTTTTCTTACGCCTATCTCCTTTGTTTTTTGTAGTGCCATAAAAGAAACCAACCCATATAAACCAAGACAGCCGATTAAAATAGCAATGCCTGCAAAGAACTCAACCAGCTTCAGCATAATGTCATCAAGCTCATAATACTTTGCAATCTTATCATCTAAAAATTCACTGCTGTACACATATTGCGGATATACATTGTTCCATACTTTCTCTACAGCCGCTAACGTTGGCTTTACGTTTTGCATGTTCATCTTTACCGCACAATGTTCTACATGATTAGTAGCGGGGAACATTACAACGGGGTTTATATCCTGGTGAAATGATTTATCATAAAAGTCTTTTACCACACCAACAACAGGGGCCGTAATACCATCGACCGTGAGATTTTTATTAATGATTTCCTGTGGTGATTGCAAGCCAAGTTTTTTGATAACAGTTTCATTAACGAGGTACTGGTTGACCGTATCGGAAGGATAAATATTTCTACCTGCAAGTAGTGTTAAATTGAATGTGGAAATATAATTTTCATCAATCGTTTTGCCATTTACAGACCACGGTCTTTCTTTCAAATCATTATCATAGCGAATGGCGTTTAAGTTACTGTGGTTTGCACCCGGCGCTTCCATACATAATGAAACGCCTTTTATAGCCGATATTTCTTTCAGCTCACTTGCCAATAATTTCATCTTGATATTGCCAATGCTATCATTTATTGGAACGGGTAACATAACAATGTCATCTTTGTCAAAACCTAAATCAGTATGCTTTGAAAAATTCATTTGCGAAGCAATAATGATGGTGCCGATAATGAGTAGTTGCGATATAGCAAATTGTGTAACAACAAGGCTACGGCGTAATGAAAAGCCACCAATATTCTTTTGTGATAACTTTCCTTTTAAGGCAGCAATTGGTTTAAAGCCTGAAAGTATCAAACCAGGATAAGATCCTGATAAAAATACAACGAGAATTATTGCCGTTACAGTAAAAACGAGTAAATAAAAATTAGTAAAAGGATTAATACTCAGTTGTGTCCTGAACAGGTTATTTATGAATGGCAGGCTTAATTGCGCCAAAGCAAAAGCAAGTATTACAGCGAATAATGTTATCAATAATGTTTCTGCTATAAACTGCCAGAACAATTGTTTGCGCATACTACCCAATACTTTTCTTATTCCCACTTCTTTACTTCTATTGAGTGCTTGCGCAGTAGCAAGATTTACAAAATTTACACACGCCGTAATTATGAGAAACAATCCAATAAATGCCGCGGCCCACAAATATTTTTTATCTGCGTAGCCATCATAATCTGCGTTAAAATGAATGTCATTTAATGGCTGAAGATGAAATCTGAAAATATTCTGATTTGGATTGTTAGTGTAATATTTTTTCATTATCTGCGGAAATACATTTGCAACAGAAGCCGCAGTAACTCCAGGCTTTAACAAAAGAAAAGTATTGCATTCGCTGTTAAACCCTCCCCAGCTATTATCATCCGCCTGCCATGCACTTATGTCTTTCAGGTTTTTATCACTTACATAAATTTCCTGTGTCCTGTCTGTGTTTATAGGAAGGTCCTTTAATATTCCTGTTATTTTAAAATCAGCAGTGCTGTTAATGCGAATAACCTTACCTATCGCATCCTGATTACCGAAGTATTTCTTTGCTAATTTTTGCGTGATGATGGCTGTATTGGGCTCAGTGAGCGCAGTTTTTATATTGCCCTGAACAAGTGGAAAATTAAATATATCGAAGAAGTCTGAAGTAGTAATAGCAAAACCATTGTCTTCATTAAATTTTTTAATACTATGTGATGATGGAATTGTAACTGGCGTTTTCCAAAACACTTCAACCCTCACTGCTTTTTCAGAAAACGCATAATCGTTATGAATAGCTTTCGCCAGTGGTGAAGGTGTGCCTCTTGAATAAAAAGTATTATCAGTATGTACTTCTGTAACGATGCGGTAAATCCTGTCCTTACTTTTATTAAAATTTTCAAAGCTAAAATGATAGGTAACTATTGTAAAGATTAATATACTGCACGCAATACCCAATGATAAACCGATAATGTTTATTACTGCATACGTTTTACGGTGGGTAAGGTTTCGCCAACCGATTTTAAAATAATTTTTAATCATTGAAGGGGTATTAAGTTGTAGGTGTTATGTTATAAGTCAAAAGGAAAAGGAAAAACCCGCTCATTATTTTCATTTTGAATTTTTATTTTTTACTTTCTATTCCGTTTTCAAACTATTCACGGGGTTTGCAACCGCCGCCTTTATTGCCTGGAAACTTACCGTAACCAACGCAATCAATATTGCGATGATGCCTGCAATTAAAAATATCCACCAGCTTATGTCAATCCTGTATTGATAATTTTGTAACCAACTATGCATCATCCACCAGGCAGCCGGAAATGCAACAATGCATGAAACTCCCACCAGCTTTAGAAAATCTTTTGACAATAAGCCAGCAATGCCGGGAACACTTGCACCCAGCACCTTTCGTATACCAATCTCTTTCCTGCGACGCTCTGCAGTATAAGTTGCAAGCCCAAACAAACCGAGGCACGAAATAACGATTGCAAGTGTTGCAAACACACGCGATAATTTACTGATCATCATCTCACTTAGAAACTGTGCATTGAACTGGTCGTCTACAAATTGATATTCGAACGGATAAGCAGGATTATCTTTTTTCATCACTCCCTCTATTTTTGCAGGAATTTTTTCAGGATCACTTTTAGCATTCGCACGTACATACATTAATGAAGTCGCTTGTGGTATACAATAAAACAAGACGGGCGCAGATTGCCCATACATATCTCCATATACATAATCTTTTACTACACCCGTTACCCTCATATTGACAATGTTGTTATCCCGTTGCCGTTGCAAAGTTTTACCTAATGCAGTTCCCTTGCCCAATAATTTTTCCAGTGATTCGGTAACAATGACATTCATGACCTGTGCCGAATCCTTTGGCAGATGATTATCACCGAACTCAATGACATCGGTCGGCTGGAAGTCCCTTCCCTCTACTATGTGCATACCTGTCGTCTGCATAAATTCAGGGCTTACAAGCCTTTGGGAAATTACAATGATGCTACCGGCGTTTTTGCCGGGCCAGTCAAGAGCGGTTGTATTGTTACCCGAGGAAATAGTTTCATGATCGGCCAAAGCGGCATTTTCAATAACACCGGTATTTAATAAATCTTGTTTTATCACGGGGAAGTTTTTCTGCATATCTCCCTGTATTTTCATTTGTATTAAGTTGTCTTTATCATACCCAAGGTTTCTGCTTTTTATATGTTGTATCTGCTGGTAGATAATGATGGTTCCTATAATCAAAACGATAGAAACCGTGAACTGTAATACCACGAGGCTTTTCCTTATAAATGTTGCGCCACCCGTTTTAATTTTTATTCCTTTTAGAACAAATACAGGATTGAAAGAAGATAAATACAATGAAGGATAGCTGCCAGCTACCAAACCACACACAAAAACCAGGAATAGTAATACCAGTATATGCCCGGGATTATCAAGACCTGCAACAAGATTCTTTTGAACCAATGTATTAAAGACAGGTAAGATTAAAGAGATAATTATAACAGCAGCGACGGCTGCCAGGAAGGCCATAAATAATGCTTCACCAATAAACTGAATGACCAGCCCTTTCTTTCCTGCGCCCAACACTTTTCTTACGCCAACCTCTTTTGCACGCTTTTCACTTCTTGCCGTTGCAAGGTTCATGAAATTAATACATGCAATAAAAAGAATGATCCAGGCAATAACTGAAAACAAATGAACATACTGTATCCGTCCACGACCTGTTTTTTTACCATTATCAAAATCATCATAGAGATGCCAGTCATTCATGCCAAATAAAAAAGGATGCACCGTGGAAGTTTGCGCTCCCTGTTTTTGTTGTATATAATTGTACAGGGATTTATTTAAAGCAGTTGGGTTAACACCAGGGTTCAGTTCGACGTAGGTATTAACACCAAAGTTCCCCCACTCCAATGCCCATGGATTATCCTGCAGCCAAACTTTGAAAGGCGCTAACCATTCAAATTGCAGGCTGGAATTTTTAGGCAAGTCATTTATTACACCGGTAACAACATAATCCTGTTTGTTATCAAGACGAACGGTTCTACCAACAACATTTTTAGTATCACCAAAAAATTTCTTCGCCGTTTTTTCTGTAATTACAAATGAATGCAATTGAGGAAATGGCCCTTGAGCATTTCCTTGTACAAAGGGAAGGGTGAACATGTTGAATAGAGATGAATCAGCATACATTCCTGAAGCATATACAGCTTTATCACCAATATTAAAAAGCGCTGAGGTTGTACCCTCTGTTGTACGGGCCGTATTTGAAATACCTGGTATTTCATTATGAAGAGACTGAGCCATTAAACCAGGTGTAGACGAATGTGTAAACACACCGGCGTCTACGTCGCTGTTCATCATCACGATATATAGCCTGTCTTTATTTATATTGCTGGCATCATAATTTAATTCATCTTCCACCCACAGGAAAATTAATCCTGCACAGGCGATACCTATTGCCAAACCAAAGATGTTCAGAAAGCTGTACCCTTTATTTTTCCAAAGGTAACGAATGGTGTTTTTAAAAAAACCTTTTAGCATAGATGTACTTATTTTATTATATATAATTCATTCATGTATGATAAAATCACCTTGACCAATTACTCACCGCTCACTATTCACCATTCATTATTCACCATTGACAAGGACACCCCGATGGGTGTCCCTACTCACTTCTTAAACTCTTCACCGGGTTCATTATTGCTGCTTTTATACTTTGAAAACTTACCGTTAATAAAGTAATGATCAAAGCGCCTGATGCAGTTACTACAAAAATCCACCCCGAGATCGACGTGCGGTAGGTGTATTTTTGCAACCACCCATTCATAAAATACCAGGCAACCGGTGTGGCAATAAGGCAGGAAATAACAACAAGCACCACAAAGTCCTTAGATAGCATCCCCCACAGATTGACGACCGAAGCCCCCAATACTTTTCGGATACCAATTTCTTTGGTGCGTTGCTCAGCTACAAATGAAGCAAGGCCAAAAAGGCCCATGCAACTGATAAAAATTGCAAGGATAGCAAAGAACGTGGAGAGCTTGCCGATACGTTCTTCTGCGGCAAATTTTGTCGCAAACTCACTGTCTGCAAATTTGTAATCAAATGGCGCGGAAGGAATAACTTTTTTAAATACAGCTTCAATTTTTGCGATGGATTCCGCTGAGCTTTTACCAGGGTTAAGTTTTAAAATTATAAAGTTCACATTATTATAGTCCATGAAATAAATTGTTTGCTTTATATTCTCATAAGGCGATTGCATCAGCATGTCTTTAATAACCCCAACCACTTTGTATTCTTTTGCGGGTTTATATATGCCATCTCTTATTATTGTTCCAATGGGATTTTTAAGTCCCATGAATTTTACCGCCGATTCATTTAAAACCACTGAAGAGGAATCTGTGGCAAATTGCGTGGAGAAATCCCTGCCTTCTTTAAATTGCCAGCCGACTGCTTTTCCAAAATCATGAGTAACCCAGATGGTTGCAAAATCACCATCCAGGTTGGGATCTTTTCCCGGCCACCCGAAACCACCATTATTGGACCATACATTTGTTATTGGGCTTGAGGACTCGGCTATTTCAGTTATAGCGCCGCTGCTTTTTAATTCTGTTTTAAGCACATCAAATTTTCCATAAAAATCCGGCGATTTCATGTCTATCATCATTAACCCATTCCGGTTATACCCTATCGGCCTGTTTTTGGAAAACTGCACCTGGCTATAAACGATAATCGTTCCCGCAATTAATGCAAGGGAAATGGTAAACTGGAGAACAACCAAAACTTTGCGTGGCATAGAAGCAAAACGCCCGACTCTGAAAGCTCCTTTCAAAACTTTAACCGGCTGGAAAGAAGATAAATAAAGTGCAGGATAACTTCCGGCAATAATGCCGGTAATGAATGTAAAGGTTATTCCAATGAGCCAGAAGAAAGGATGCAGGAGCGGGATAATCATTCTCTTGTCGGCAATAGTATTAAACCATGGCAATATTAGCTGAACCAATAACAAGGAGAATATAAAAGCAAAGAGTACCACCAACAGCGATTCACTGTAAAATTGCCCGATTAATTGCGAGCGTAAGGAACCGACAGCCTTACGGATACCTACTTCCCGGGCACGCTTTTCAGAATGGGCAGTACTTAGGTTCATAAAATTGATACAGGCTAAAATCAAAACAAAGATGCCAACAATAGTAAATAACCACACATATTCAATAAGGCCACCGGATTGTTTACCGTTATCCCAATGCGATCTCAAATGCCAGTCGCGCATGGGATGAAGAAAAACCTGCGCATTATATTTCTTATCCTCAGGAGCCATATTATTTTGTTTGACATTTATTATTTTTTTATTGACTGAATTGAAATCAGTATTATCGGATAACTGTACAAACACCTGGAATGAATTATCACCCCATTGATCACTGCCTCTTTTTATCCAGGGTTCTGATGTAATATATAAATCCCAGGGAGCGATAAATTTCAAATTTTTAAATTGAGTATTATACGGAAGATCTTCATATATACCGGTCACCTTTACAACAAGCTTATTATCTATCTTCAACATCTTATCCATCGGGTCGGCATCACCGAAAATCGCTTTCGCGGTGGATGAAGCAAGTATCACAGAGCGCGGTTCTTTCAAACCACCATAATTGCCCTTCAACATTTTCAGTGACAGCATTGCCGATGCGTCTTTGTCCATATACACCCCGCCCATCGAAATATTTTTTTCACCGGCAGTCAGGATATGCTCACCCTCCCATGACGACATGACGATATACTTAAAATTATTGCCATACTTATTTTCCAGTTCTTTACCGAGCGGGAAAGGCATTGCTACATCTGTAATTATTTGTCCGTTCAAAGTTTGATTTTGCATTACCTGGGCAATACGATCGTAGTTTTTGTGATATTTGTCAAAGGACAATTCATCAAAAATCCAAAGGCCGATCAGGATAGCTACGGCCATGCCCACAGCAAGGCCACTGATATTAATAAAAGAGGAAGTTTTATTCTTTAATAAATTTCTCCACGCTATTTTTAAATAGTTTTTATACATATATATTCTTATTTTTCTTATTCGTTACGCAAACTTTTAACGGGATTAGCAACTGCCGCCTTTATTGCCTGGAAGCTTACAGTTATTAGTGTTATAAAGATGACAGATGCACCTGCAATCAGGAAAACTCCGGCATTAATAGTAACGCGATAGGCAAAACTTTCCAGCCATTGATTCATTGCCCACCAGGCTACCGGAAAAGCTATAAGAATTGCTATCGATACCAGCTTTAAGAAATCTTTCGATAACAATATCGAAATATCATTTATCGAAGCGCCAACCACTTTCCTGATACCAATTTCCTTTTGTCTTTTCTGCGCTGTGAAAGCTGCAAGGCCAAACAAGCCAAGACATGAAATGATGATCGCGATTCCTGCAAAGTATCGTGATAACGCGGCCACTTTTTGCTCTGATGAATACATCGCCTGATATTCCTCATTCAAAAATTTATAATCGAAAGGAAGGCCCTGGTTGTAACTCTTATAAAAATTTGTCAGCCTTGCAATCGTTTCGTTTTCTGATCCTGCTTTTATCCTGACCAAAAAATTTGGATTTTTCGGTGAGTATTCTAAAAAAGCCGGCCCCACTTTTTTGTATAGCGATTCAAAATAAAAATCCCGAACAATGCCGATGATTTGTTTTTTGCGCCCCCACAGCGAAACTATTTTACCAATTGGGTTTTTTATTCCCATCGCTGCAATCGCGGCTTCATTAAAAATCACAGACGAACTGTCTGAGCCGAATTTCCGCGAGAAGGAACGGCCTTCCGACATTTTCATACCGAGCAATTCCATATAATCATAGTCACCACTCACACCAAAATATTCAAGGTTAAGATTTGGATCTTTCCCATCCCAACTGATACCGCCGCCACTATGGCCGGCGTGTCCAAGCAGATCGCCTTCCATACCTGATGCATTAACAACACCTGGAATATTTTTTACTTCCGTAAGAAATGTTTGGGGGCCATCATTCAATTTTCCTTCATTCGTAAACCGGATGATATGATCTTTGTTATAGCCAAGATTTTTTGTTTGCACCAATTTCATTTGCTGGTACACCACAACAACAGCAATGATCAACACAACCGAAATCGCAAATTGAAATACCACCAATCCTTTTCTTATTAATGATTCACCCGCAGAAGCATTGAGTTTTCCTTTCAGCACCATCGCCGGTTTGAAACCGGAAAGATAAATTGCGGGATAACTGCCAGCGATAATTCCGGTGATGACTGCAATACTTATAACAGAACAAATGAAACTAAGATTTAAGGTAAGCGATAATTCTTTCGCGGTAATTTCTTTGAATGCAGGAAGCAATAATGAAGCAAGCGCGATAGCAATAGCAATAGACAAAAACGACATCAGCATTGATTCTCCCATATACTGAAGAATAAGTGTCGTACGTGGAGCGCCAACAACTTTCCTTATACCAACTTCCTTCATTCTTCCTGCGGCTTTTGCTGTAGAAAGATTCATGAAATTGATGCATGCGATCACTAATATGAAAATTGCAATGATAGAAAACAGATCCACATATTCTATTCTTCCGCCAGACTGCACGCCGTTCACATAATTATTGTATAAATAGGCATCTGAAAAACGGCGTACAAAAAGACTGCCTTCATATTGCTGCATACCTTTTTGATCTGCATATAAGGATTTGATTTTCCCTTTGGTAAAATCTTTTATCTTATTATTGAATGCGTTGATGTTACTTCCCTTTTTCAGGATGATATAAGTAGAGGCCATATTGCTGCCCCAAAAAGTGATATCGCCCATACCGCCTGCATTTTTTTGAGCATATAGATCAAAAGGGACCAGGATATCAAATTGGTTTGTAGCATTAGCTGGCGGCGCCTTATAAATTCCCGTCACTGTGTACGGCCCGCTGTAATTAACGTCATCATCTTTATAATCCCAGTTAATTGTTTTGCCAATTACATCGGTTGTATTGAATAATTTTAAGGCCGTCTGATCAGATAAAAAAATACCTGAGACACCGGACACATCCTTATTGCTTCTGTTGAGTAGTGAATAAGAAAATACTTTGAAAAAATCTTTGCCGGCAAATTCTTGTTTCACTTTTATATGTTTATCGCCAACAGAAATAATGCCGTTGTTCTCATCTTTTCTCACAGGTACGGCATACTCCACTTCGGGCAATTCCTCTCCCATTGATTTTGCAAGCAATCCCTGTGTGTGTTTATCAATTTGAATTGAACCTGAGCCATCAGTACCTTTTTTCAGCACCTCATAAAGCTGGCTGTCTTTTGAATTAAACTTATCAACATGCAGCTCATCATTCACCCATAAATAAATTAATAACGTACAAGCCAAACCTGTAGAAAGCCCTGCCAGGTTAAGCAGTGTGAATTGCTTGTCTGTTAGAAGATGCCGCCAGGCCAGTTTGAAATAATTTTTAAACATACAGTTTTCTGCCTCCCGCCAGTGGGCGGGAGAAATTTAAATAGTAATTAAATGTTGATTCGGTCTGTGTTATCAGGCAAATCTTCATATACCCCTGTGACTTTTGCCGAAAACTTATTATCAATCTTTATTAGTTTGCTTATGGGATCGGCGTCACCGAATATTTTTTTTGCAAGCGAAGATGAAAGCAAAACAGCATTAAGTTCTTTCAAGGTACTGCGGGAACCTTTCAGCATTTTCAATGTCAGCATATCGGGCGCTTCAGGTTGCATATATTTACCATCTTCAGAAAATTTTTTATCTCCTGATGATGGTATATGCTGCTCCGTTTGTGTAGACATCACCACGTATTTAAAATCACCCGCATATGCAGAGCGGATTTCGGTACCCAGGGGCATAGGATGTGAATCAATTGTGTATACCTCGCCACTATAATCTGCATTTGCTTTTATCTCCCCGATGGGATTATAATTTTTATGCCAGGTATTAAAAGACAATTCATCATAAATCCCCAGGCCAATAAGCATTGCAACGCCCATTCCTATAGCAAGCCCTCCGATGTTGATCAAAGAAGAACTTTTGTTTTTAATGAGGTTGCGGAAAGCGATTTTAAAATAATTTCGAAACATGAGTTTTATTTATTATATAATTCTTACGCCAGTGATTTTTGTTTCTCAATGAATAACCGCGAGGGTTGTCCCTACACAATTTATTCATGGGCAATGGCAAGGGTTGCCCCTACTCCGTTCTCAAACTCTTCACAGGATTTGCAACGGCTGCTTTTATCGCCTGGTAAGCAATTGTACACGCAGCAATTACAAATGAAGAAAGAATCGCAATTACAAAAATGTTAGCTCCAATAGTCACCTGGTAGGCAAAACTCTGCAACCAGTTATGCATTACATAATAAGCGATTGGTGCAGCAATTATAAATGCCACTGTTATCAATAACGCAAACTCTTTGGAGAAAAGAAAAATGATGTCTGAAAGAGAAGCGCCCAGTACTTTTCTTATACCAACTTCTCGTGTGCGCTGCGCTGCTGCGAATGCCACAAGCCCGTATAAACCGAGGCAACCAATGAGTATTGCAATGCCTGAGAAGAGCTTGAAAGCAGTATATTCTTTATGTTCCTGGCTGTACCATGCAGCAATATGATCATCAATAAATTCATAACTAAAAACATTCTCCTGAAAAAGGCCTGACCATGATTTATCAATACCGGCAATTGTTTTATTCATATTGGAAGGCTGTAGTTTTACACTTGCAGTATAAAAATTATCTGCACGATAGAGCAACACGCAAGGCCGTATTTTCTTATGTTTTGATTCACTCTGAAAATCCTGAACAACGCCTGTAATGGTTGAAAGCCAGTTGCCATTTAAAATAATATGTTTGCCAATAGCCTTTCCAGGATTCTGTATCCCTAATTTATGGATCATCGTTTCGTTCACCACTACATTATATACAGTATCTTTCTCTGAAGCATTGGTGCGTTTCACTTTTTCACCTGCAAGCATTTTTAATGCAAACATATCTGTATAAGGCTCGTCAATAAATTTCATTTCGGTTACATCATCTTTTATAATGCCTGCTTCGGGAGAAGTGAAAATGGTAAAATTATTATTCAACACAGGAGCACCGGATGAAAAGCTCACTTCTTTAATACCAGGATTATTTTGTAATTGCTGGCGCAATACTTCAGTTTTACCCTGGTCGGGAATGTAAAAAGAAATAACAGCTTCTTTGTTAAAGCCAAGATCACGGTTTTCAAAAAAATCCATTTGATAAGCGACTACAAGAGTACCTACTATCATAATTTGAGAGATGGCAAACTGAACAACAACAAGGCTCTTACGCAATGTTAAACCATGAAAAGAAAATACCTGGTTGCTTTTCAGAGATTCCACCGGTTGAAATGCAGATTGTACAAATGCAGGATACAAACCGGCAAGTAGTATTACGGGGATTGTCACAATTAAAATCAAAATAATTAGAGATGGTTGCAATAATTGACCTACAGCGATTTTTATGTGAAGCCAGCTTGCCGCAAGTGGTAAAAAAAAGGCAGTAACTATGAGGCCAAGCGCCATGGCTGTTAAAACCAGTAAAGTAGTTTCACCAAGAAATTGTACAATTAATTGTGACCGTGTAGATCCTAATACTTTTCTGACGCCCACTTCTTTTGCGCGTCGTATAGCTTGTGCAGTTGCCAGGTTAATAAAGTTGATGCATGCAATAATGATAATTAAAACAGCCACCGCCGCAAGCGCATAATAGGTTTCTCTTGATGTAGTACTGCTGATCGTATTATTAAGATACCGTTGGTCAAAATGTATATCGGTAAGTGGCTGTAAAGGCAGTCTTGCATCTTTCGCAATATCTTTTCCCCAGTTCTTTTCTATGAATCCATGGATCCTGTTTTGAATTTGGGAAACATTATAATTCTTTGGCATAACAATATATGCAAAGCTTCCACCATTGATCCAATAAAAGGCCGACATGGCTCCTTGTTTTTCTTTTTCTTTTCTTACAGTTTCGAACGAAACCAGGAAATTAAAAGGTAGATGCGTATTACCCGGCACATCTTTAATAACACCGGTAACTTTTAAGTTATATTGATTTTCAAGATTGATAACCTTCCCCATTGCTTCCTGATTACCAAAATATTTATCTGCAAAACTTTTTGTGAGAACAACCGTGTTGGGTTCTGCAAGAGCAGTTTTGGCATTCCCCTCCAACCATCCATAATCAAATATGGCAGGGAAATATTGATCGGCAAAAGCAAATCCTTTCTCAACGTACTTCGTGTGCTCGACAGTTATTAAACCCGATTGCTGGTACCAAACTTGTGATACCTCTTCAAGTTCCGGGAAATCGTTGCGCATAGCAGGCACTACTGCCATTGAAACACAGGGATTAAAATCAATAGCGTTTAAAGTGACCCGGTAAATGCGATCGGCTTTTTTATTGAACTTATCATAACCCAGCTCATATTTAACCACCAAAAAAATAACCAGGCAGGATGCAATACCAAGAGTTAATCCCAACACATTGATTAAACTGTAAGCTTTATGCTTACTTAATGAACGCCAGGCGGTTTTAAAATAATTCTTTATCACTTTTTTGTATCAGGGATTGAGTTAAAGAACCAGGTTGCATTTTTTATTCAAATGATGTGTCCTAAACCGGTTAACTCATTAAGTTTTCAACCTTCATACCAATTACATATCGTCCTGACACAGAGCATTAAAGCCCTGCAATTTTTCAATAAGTGTTCGTTTACGAACACCTAAATTTAAAACTGTACGTTTTTTCGACACGTCTCTCCAATCTGCGGCTCATCTCCGCAAAGTAAATTTTGCACTACCTGCTTGTTTCCAAAGGCTTAACCAGGTTTCTGATTTCCATTTTATTACCTGAGTACAATCCAGTTTAAAACGCAAGAACTACGCAGAAGTTTTCAATCCAAATACCATCAACTATTGTTAGATTGACAATTGACCATTGACTAATGACAATTGGCCAATGACAGGGCGGCTGCAAGGGTTGCCCTACTCTGTTCTTAAACTCTTCACCGGGTTTGCCACCGCCGCTTTTATTGCCTGGAAACTTATCGAGATTAAAGTAATAAGTATGATACAGAAACCTGCAATTAAAAATATACTAACGCCAATGTGTACACGATAAGCAAA
>JBDTZL010000223.1:0-4348 GCA_040005125.1 Ginsengibacter sp. | reverse complement strand
TTGTCCGAAAGAATTTCTGTTTGTACGATTTTTACTTTGTCGTTCATTGCTTATTATCGTTTTAAATTTCATGCAATACTTCAACACGAAACTATCTAAAATTCTCAATAATAAAACTGAGTTTAAATTGTCGCTTAAGTTCCAGTAGTTGCCAACCCTGAAGCAGATGTCTATAAACAATTAAAGTTTATTTGAAATGGTTGGCGGATAATTTTTTTGTTTAACCACATGGGATCAATAAGAGGAACATAGAAGGAACACATAGATAAATTTTGGATAAGTTACCCGGGATTTTTCCGATCCAATTATTTTATCTTATTAAAATCATTGCGATAAATTGATAAAAGCTCATTACCAAGGAATTCCCTGTGATGTCAGTTGACGTAAAATTTTACAAATACATAGTGCATAAATGACAAAAAATCAAGCGAAAATTGTCCTGGTTTTCCACTAATGTTGATACATAGTAAAGCATTCAAAATCATAAAATGAAAACGTTCGTTTTCTAATACGGCTTATGGTTTCTCCCGAAATACTCAAGAAGAAGATTGCCGGGACAATGAAAACTGCAGGTCAGCCTGTTTATCTTTTCCTTAAGGCTGTAACCTGGATTTCAATTTTCATCTTTACATCTGCCAGGCCTGCCGAAATCATTGTTGCAGCGGGCCGTACCTCTCCAAAATATTTTCTAAGAACCGGCCAGCATTTTGAAAATTCGTTCGCCTGTGGCAAAATATACATTACCCGAACGATGTCTGTAATGTCGGCATCAGCTTGCCTGAGTGCATCCGCGATGTTTTTTATGCATTGCTCCGTTTGTTCCACAATATCATCCGAAATTGTCATCGTGTCATAATCAAAGCCTGTTGTCCCCGATACAAAAATCCAATCGCCGTCAACTACAGCGCGGGAATATCCAATTTCTTTTTCGAAAGAAGATCCTGAACTAATTAAATAACGACCCATAAGTTTTGGTTGAGTTTGATGTAAGTCTTTAAACAAATTTCCAGATAATTATTTTTACAAAAGAAATATTTTGATAGCTGGTTGAAAAGCTACCTGGCATTGTTTTGATGTTGAATGTCCCACTCCCCTTTTAGCATTGCATATTGAAATTCGCTTCCCCATTTTCCTTTAAAAAATATATTCCCGATAGAATGGCCTTCCTGTTTAAAGCCCACGCTTTTTAATAAATTAATTGATGCGATATTTTCAGCATCAACAATTTCAACAACCCGGTGAATATTTTGGTTGTTAAACAAAAAAGCCAAAATACCCGACAACGCTTCTTTTGCAAAGCCTTTTTTTTGGTTAATATGTGAAATCGTTATTCCTATTTCTGCGATCCTGCTATCATCCCGGTGAAGCTTAACAGCACAATCACCAACAATTTTGTGTGTGGATTTGTTTTCAATTCCATATTGCACCCATTCCCCGGGTTTTCCAAATTGCCTGCCTGTTTGTTCCTGTATAAATTGGGTTGCCTGCTCAATAGTCATTACATCAAAACCCTGGTATTTGGTGACCTCAGGATTTGAACGATACAGGAGGAAATCATTAAGGTCGTCCATTTTAAGATTTCTAATGAAAAGTCTTTGTGTTGTTATGTTTAAATTTTCCAATGCCTGATTTGCTTAAAATATTTTTATCAAACTCAAGTTTGTTATATCGCGTTATTACAATAACCACTGAACATGATTTTTATCCGGCTGTTTTACTTTCTGTTGTCAGGCAGGTTCGCATTAATCCGATAGCTATCAGATCGTGTAATAAATTTTGCCGCCCAGGCCTTTATTAATTAAAAGATATTACAAGCCCGTTACGTGTTCTTTCACCTGAAGCTGGAGTAAATGAAGGAATGGGAATTATTTTTAATTCTCTTTTAAAGGGATATGCTTTAGCTAATTTGGTTATGCGTTTTAATTTTTTACCTGTTTTATAAAAATGGGTTAAATAAAACATATCTAAAACGTATTTCTTAGACAGCCATTTATCAAGATCAAATATTCCTGCTTTATGCAATACAGAAAGGCCATAACAGTTTGCCTGCCATTCGTAGGTTTGCAATTTTTTTAATAATTTATCATCAGGGTGCAGGTACAACTCTGAGCCCAAATCACGAAGCAACTTATTAATATTCCACTGTATGCTATGGCCCGTTAAGTGCACCAAGTTGAACAACTTTTCTTCTGCATGCAGATGGCCCCCGATAAATATTCTTTTACCATCAAGATCACCCTTGAAAAATGGCTCAAGATTATGTGTATAGTGTATCACTAATCCCATTTCTTTTACTACGTTTTCGCATTCATGCAAAAGTTTTATAAATTGAATTTTCTTTTTAGCCATGACATTATATTGATTTTTCAGGAAGCTATATCTTGCGATTGGTAGAAACACCAACGACAGATGACCGCCGTAGCCGGTGTCCCGCTGCACACTGCAACAAAATAATTAATTGGAAAAACAGACAACTAATAAGCCTTATTTGACGGTTCCCTCCATTACATCCTCTATATAGGAGACTATCTCCACAAAACGCGGATCTTTCCTGATAGACCTGTCCCGATGATCCGGTAAATCAGGTTTAATATGTTTTATGATACGTCCCGGGTCGGAATCCATAATGTATATATCATTACCCAATAATACAGCCTCACGGGGATCGTGAGTAACAAGCACCACAGTAGGATTTAAACTTGCCAATTCCCTTTTCTGAAAAAGATCCAATAAGAAGAATTGCATTTTTGCGCGTGTAAAACCATCCAGTGCACCATATGGCTCATCCAGCAATAACATATTGGGATTTGCTATAAGGCTTCGGGCAATGGCAACACGTTGTAGCTGTCCGCCAGAAAGTTGTGGTATCCTGGCAAATTTATTCTCATGGCCTTCCAGGCCTACCACTTTTATCATTGCCATTGCCTGTTCACGAGCCAGGTTTTTTGAAACGCCTTTTAAAGTAAGTGGCAGGGCTACATTGTCTAATACTGAAAACCATTCAAGTGAAGAATACTGCTGGAAAACCATAGGCATGCTTTGGTTTTCAGCAAGAGGTTTCCCGTCAACAAATACCAGGCCTGAAGTGGGTTTTTGAAGACCGGTCCAATAACGGAGAATGGTAGATTTTCCGCAACCCGATTTTCCCATGATAACAATAAATTGTCCCTTGCCCGGATAATCCTCTACCGCCAGGTTGAAGTTGTCGAATACAACGAAATCTTTTTTTGTTTTACTATCATAATAAGTTTGGTGAATCCCCTGCAACTCAAGTACAGATGGCGATGAGCCGGCTCCGGTCTTTTGCACTTCATCTGTTATTGTTTGAACTTTCGCCATTTTATTGATATTTAAAACTAAATAGAAGCCTGTCAATTAATCTGAATGATGCATCCTGTATAATTCCAATTGCTACAATAATAAAAATAACAGCATATACTTTACCAACGTTACTTTGTCTTTCCCCAAGAAAGATAAGGCTCCCCAACCCACCCTGGATACCGGCGAGTTCGGCAACAATAATATAAGTCCAGCTGATCCCAACCAGGATCCTTATGTCATCAGACAGGCGTGCGATAACCGATCTCCAGGTTACATAGCGCACCGTTTGCCAAAAAGTAGCGCCGAGTGTTTTCATCATTTGAAGATGTGTATTATCTACTTCATCAATGCGCTGAACAACAACAGGAACAAGATAGACCCAAATGCCAAAAGCCAGGAAATTAATTTTTGTTGCGATCGTTAAACCGCTTATAGCAATAAATATTCCCATGAGCGCTGTTATAGGAACAAACCTTAATGCATTGACCTGCTGGCTAAACATCTTTCGCACTTTTGGTGAGAGGCCAATAGCAAACCCAACGATAAGTGCCGCAACAATACATTTTAGATATCCGATAAAATTTATGCGTAATGAAAAAAGAATATTGGCCATTAAATTATCATCCGATTGCATTTCAATAAATGATCTCCAGGTTTTCTGAGGTGTAGGCATTACATGATTGTTGATCAAGCCAAAGTTTGTAACCAGGTACCATACAACTATGAGAATCACCCATCCTGATAGCTGTAGTTGCCAGAGGTATTTGCTATAGTTAGTTTGTTTCATATCAGATTTTTTGTATATGGTCATTTGTCAATAAGTCATTGGTCATTGTACCATACTCCTGATTGACTACTGACTATTGACTTGTTGGCTTATTGACTCATTGACTCGTTGACTTATTGACTTATTGACTTATTGACTTATTGACTTATTGACTACTAACTATTGATTACTGACTATTGCCCCCTATTGGCTTCTCCCCTTTATCCCAAATAAATTGAAATTCTGTACGGCGGTTTTTCG
>JBDTZL010000418.1:0-14785 GCA_040005125.1 Ginsengibacter sp. | reverse complement strand
AAATTAATTTTAGAAGCGTTGTAAAACATATTGTCAAACTCTGAAGCCAGGCAATCATTATTAACATATTTCTCTTTCAATGAAGTTTTCTGGCCTGTAAATGAAGGTTTATAGCCCATTGATTTTAATGGTTTAAAAACAGAATTGGATTGAGGGCAATTAAAATCTCCGCAAAAAATTAAATTCTTACCAGGATATTCAAGAGGAAGCAATTTAAAATACTTTATTTCGGTTTGCGGTTGCTTTACTTTAGTTATCGCGTGAAAGTTCACAATAGTAAAGAGTTTGCCCTTTGAATTAAAAGTGGCAAAGTATGGCTCACGGTCAATTTCAACACTATACTTTTTCTCCAGCCAGGCTTTACCTATTATCGCCAGCTTATTTGTTTTCCATATAAATGCGTAGCGCTCTGCCTTATAAGCACTGCCGGATGTTATATCACTGATAGCATAATTCCACTTAGTCCCTTTTCTGTTCAATGCATCACTTAATCTTGCAACAGCTTGTGCACCGCCCGAATCTTTCGCAACTACTTCCTGTATGGCAATAACATCGTAATCTTTTACGGTATTGGCAATAAAATCAATCTCGGCATTACTTTTTGTGCCTCCAAAATCCTGGAGATTCCATGAGCAAACGGTAATTTGTCCACAGAGCAGATAAGTAATTCCGGTACTGATAATAAGCAGCAAGATCCTTTTCATATTAAATTTCTAAACTATAAGCCATTAATAAGATTATTGAGCAATTAGTATTCATTTGAAATTTTATCAAACTTTTTCAAGGCTGACCGTCAAAATAAGAGAGGTAGGTTTTGATATTGAACTACACATGCCGGCAAAATTCCTGGTTTTGTCACCGGCTGTTTCTGTTTCAAATATAACACTTTTCTTTCATGCGAAATATCCCAGCCGGTTCCATAGCTAACGGCATAGGGTAGACGCAATAATCAGCATTAGCAGGCGCCCCGTTTTATTCATCCGGGAATTTATTTTATTTCATTTCCCAAATGCTATTTTTGTTCGCTGCCGGAGATGTGTGCTGATATCGGGACAATGCTATATTCCCCTGCAGATGATTGCGCAAGCCGTGCAATAGCATTTTATTTTTGAAGGGCAAATGCAATAAGATATCCTGTCAGGAAATCCGGCATGGATTATGGAATCAATGAAATAATTAAACCTCTTAAACAGGATAAAAATGAAACAGTTTCTTTACTTACTTACTATAATTTTTGCACTTACATTTCTCTTCAGTGTTAATGTATATGCGCAAACAAAAAAGCCAAAAAAAGATTGGAGCCACGGGAAAAAGATGCTGTTATTGGCGGCGGCGCAGGAGCTGCCACCGGTGCAGTAGTAAGTAAGCATCCCGTGAAAAGTGCCGTACCAGGCGGGGCCGCTGGGGCCGGCGCAGGGTACATTATTGGAAAAAAGAAAGATAAAAAACCTCCTAAAAAACCCTCAAAGTAAAAACCCCGCATCTGTTTCAAATTTTTAGTAAATACCTATCTGGAAATTTACCGCTGGAAACAAATACTGTAAATAACCATGTATTTAAAATCCCGGCCATCAACTATTCTTAAAAACTTCTCGTTTTTCCAATTACAATCCTTGAATTTTTTATTCCGTAATTTGTTGATTTTATATAGATTAGCAAACAATTATAATTACAAATGAAACTTACTCTATTGTTATGCTGCTTTTGTACCGTTATTTTTTTTGCTAAGCTGCAGGCACAACAAAAAACTCCAAAATTCAAAGTAATTGCGCTTTATGAAAATGGAGGCCATCATGTACTGTACTCAAAAGCCGCTGTGATATGGCTTGATAAACTGGCGGCAGACAGCAATTTTTTAATCGATTTTATTCAAAATACCGACTCAATTGACGATAATTTTTTAGCTAAATACCAGCTCTTCATACAATTGGATTACCCGCCTTATGCCTGGAAAGACAAGGCAGTGCAGGCATTTCAACGTTATATAACAGAAGGCAGGGGTGGATGGATCGGTTTTCACCATGCAACTTTGTTGGGCGAATTTGATGGTTATCCCATGTGGCAATGGTTCTCGGCGTTTATGGGTGATATTGTCTATAAAAATTACATTTCAACATTTGTTACTGCAAAGGTACACGTGGAGGATACAAAGCATCCGGTCATGCACAACATACCATCATCATTTATAATTGAAAAAGAAGAATGGTACACTTATAACAAAAGCCCGCGGGCCAATGTTCACGTAATTGCCAGTGTTGACGAATCAACTTACAGCCCGCGTTCTGACATAAAAATGGGCGATCACCCCGTGATATGGACCAACCTGAAATATCCCGCACGTAATATTTATATATTTATGGGTCATTCGCCTGATTTGTTTAGTAATCCTGCTTATGCGACCATTTTCAGTAATGCAATTTTCTGGGCCGCCGGTAAAAATTAAACTATGAAAAATTCTCCTGTCCTTACCAATTGAAGGCTTGCGAATATGATAAATTCATTTATACGTTTCAAAAATGTTAAATGAGCTATTCCTTCCCGGGTGAATATATAACAGCCAGGGTTAAACGCGTTGAATGATGTGTAACCTGGTTCCTATTTCCATTCAAAGCGTTTGCACCCGAAGTTGGGGTTAAACTAACTAACTTAAAAATGCCATCATTAATATTTACAGGAGCAACTCCAATTATGTTTTGTGTAGTTGTAATAGCTGAATCTGCCAATACAAAATTAAGAGTGTAAAAATCACTGTTCAATATTAATTGAGTAGCAACTGAATTGGTTACTGCAACATAATATCTTTCCGTGTCAGCAGCTGTATAAGTGGTATCACCAACTATGGTGGCAAGAAGCGTACCACCTGGTCTATACCATCTCGAAGTATCGTAAATTAAAGTACCACATGGTGATACATAAAATTTATTATGTTGCCGGGATATCTGAATATTTACCCGGCCATTATAAGAAAGGCTTAAATTATTATTGGCAGTACAAATTTGAGCTATAGGTTCAATATCTTTAAATGTTAACCGATTATAACTTATATCAAAGATTTCTAAAGCGCCTAAATTACTTAACTCTGCGAAGGAAATACTACTTAGCTGATTACCGAACAAATCTAAAATTCTTAATTTACTTAAGCTTCCAAAAGAAGATGGAATATTGCCGGTAAAAGAATTATTATAAAGATAAATTTCCTCTAAATTTAAAAGGCTACCCATTGAGGAAGGAAGATCTCCAGTTAAAACATTAGCGCCTAAATCGATATGAACTAAAGATGATATATTGCCAATTGAAGAAGGAATGTCTCCACCTATGCCATTATCCTGTAGGTCCAAAGCTGTTAGGTTACTCAGGTTCCCAAAAGAAGATGATATGCTACCAGTTAGATTATTGTTGGGCATGAAAGCCCATATAACTCTATCTCCGGTAGCTGTAACTCCTTGCCACAGGCGTACAGGATTGGCTGTTTTCCAATTGCTATTTGCGTCCCGTTATTTCCATTAGTACTGTCGTAAAAATCCCCCAGAGCTAAAGAATCCTGAACATTAATGGCCTGTGCCAGAATTTGAACGGCGAGATAATAAAATAAGGATGATTGTAAGGTGCAGAATGCTTGCTTTCATAAATTTAAGGTAAGGAAACTAATAAGCAAAAGGGATGCAATATATCGTTTTAATTACAATTCATCGGGAATGGTTTCATGATATAATCTGATAGTTGGAATCAACTTTGAGAAACGACACTTATTTATTCAGGCTCTTAGAAGAAGGCCTGTCATTATTACAATAGCTATCTTTCAAATAGAAAAAAACTACTTATCTGATCAGCGCTACTATTCCTTTTCTTTCAACATCGCCGCAGGCCGTTTTTGCCTTAATGATGTAAACAAAAATATCTGCATCCTGTGGTCTTTGTTTATAGCTGCCATCCCAGCAAACACGGGCATCACCTGTATGAAATACTTTTTCACCAAACCGGTTGTAAATACTGAAATCAAGTTCGTGAATAACACCCCAGTATTTTATTCCAAAACAATCGTTGATACCATCATTGTTTGGAGTAAAGGAGTTTGGCAATAAATACAGGGCATTGATATGAAAATTTACTTTTACGGTTACCGTATCAGAGCCCGAACAGCCATTAATGTCCTTACCGGTCACTTTATATAAAGTTGTATTTGTGGGTATGGCAACCGGGTTAGCAATATTACTGTTATTAAGACCGGTTGCGGGCGTCCATAAGTAATTTGATGCGCCTGTGGCGGTTAGCTGGCTTGAGCCCTGGGAGCACGACAGGTCATTGGAACTGGAAGCTTTCAAAACAAGGCCTGGCAGCACTGTTACATTTATTGTGAGAACACCTGTTTCATTACAGGTATTTTCGTGAATGGTTACCGTATATCTTGTTGAAGCGCCCGGTGTCGCAACAGGGTTCCTGGTGCTTGGATCATTAAGCCCGTTTGCAGGCGCCCATAAATATGAATCGCCACCCGAAGCCTGTAGTTGCGTAGGCGTGCCTGAACATACTGATGCACCAGGAGAAACTGTAAAGATAGCGGCACTTCTTATGCTAACTTTCACGGAATCTTTATAATGGCAGGAGCGTGTATCCGTAATAGTTACCTTGTAAAGAGTTGTAGTTAATGGAGACGCTACCGGACTGGCGTTTACAGTGTTATCCAGTGATGAGCCCGGCGACCACAGGTAGGAACTCCCGCCGGTTGCAAATATCTTTACAGATGTTTGGTTGCAGATCGTTGTATCATTTGATTTTGTAATAACCGCAACAGGATTTATACCAATCTTTACGGAATCAGTTTTTGAACAGCCACCCGCATTTGTTACTGTTACGTAATAGGTTGTGAAAGTATTTGGAGTCGCCACAGGATTGGGGATTTCGGCATTATTCAATGAGAACGCAGGCGCCCACGAATAAGTTGAGCCACCTGTGGCAACTAATTGCGCAGATGTGTTCCTGCAAATAGCCGTATCGTTTGACTTTGTAATAACGGGCGGAGCGCTGGTGGATATTTTTATTGAATCCATCTTCGAACATCCGGCTGCATTTGTAACTGTTACATAGTAGGTGGTGGTTACTGATGGTGTAGCAACGGGATTGGAAATATTTGTATTGTTTAATGTGGAAACAGGCGTCCAGGAATAAGAAGTGCCTCCGCCTGCAAATAGCTGCGCAGGAGTATTATTACAAATACCCATATCATTTGATTTGGAAATAACGGGTAACCGGTTTACCGTAATCTTTATAGAATCTGTCTTCGTACATCCCGCAGCGTTAGTAACCGTTACATGATATAAGGTAGTGATTAACGGAGCCGCAACAGGATTGCTGATGTTAGGATTATTTAATGAAGATGCGGGCGTCCATGAATATGCAGCACCTCCGCCCGCAAGTAGCTGAACGGTGGAATTAATACAGATACCTGTATCAGTTGACTTTGTTATTACCGGCAAATTTTTCACCCCGATTTTTATTGAATCCATTCTAGAACATCCGGCGGGAGTGGTGACTGTTACGTAATATGTTGTATTTACAGCGGGAGTAGCCACAGGATTAAAAACGCTCGGATTGCTTAATGTTGATGCGGGAGTCCAGGAATAGGCAGAGCCACCACCGGCAATTAGCTGCACTTGAGTATTACTGCAAATACTTGTATCGTTTGATTTTGTTACTACCGGGAAACTATTTACCGAAATCTTTACAGAATCGATCTTCGTACACCCGGCGGCGTTAGTAACGGCCACATGGTATATAGTGTTAGACAATGGAGTTGCAACAGGATTGCTGATACCAGGATTATTTAATGTTGCTGCAGGTGTCCACGAATATGAAACACCTCCACCGGCAAGCAGATGAACGGGTGAACTGCCGCATAAACTGGTGTCATTACTTTTCGTGATATTTACGATTGATGTTGTAAAGGGTTTTAAAATACTGTCTTTACATCCATTGACATCTGCGACAACAAGCTTTACCATGAATGTGCCTGCAGTTACATAAGTATGCGACGTGTTTTGTGTATTGGCAGTTGTGCCATCTCCAAAACTCCACGACCACGAAGTAATTGGTGAGGTTTCTGTAAAAGATATTCCTTTGAAATTATAACTATTACAATTGTATATACTGTCTTTGATCCTCACCGAGTCAATATTTTTTTTGAACAATACTGTATCAATTGGGATTTTAAGACCGAAAAGTTTTAAACCATTTTTCCCGGGCGTAGTGCCCCAGGGATCATTTGAATAACTCGTGCAAACACCATTAATGCCTGGAGTAACATCCATAACCAGGTTGGCAGGAATAGCCAAATTGTTCAACCAGCAAATGCCGCCACTGCCGCCACCGCCTGGACCAACCCTATAATCTCCGGCCTGCACCATATCTGCACCACTTCCTCCTTTTACCTGTGCGTTTGCAGGAGAATTATAGGTGGTTACGTTCAAAAGGATTACTCCAGCGCCGCCGCCGCCGCCCATGCCTTCATGGCAACCCGACACGCCATAACCAGCACACGCTAACCCATTGTCTCCGTTTGCGACGATATTTTTATTGTTTCCTTTTATTAAATTGGCCGTAATAATACAGATTCCGCCACCATTGCCCCCGTTAGGATAAAACAGTTCAGGATTATTTGCATGGCCCGCCCCGCCGCCACCGCCTAAAAAGATTTTATTAGATGCATTGCTGTACATTAAACCGGCTCCGCCGATTCCCCGGTTATCAAATGGAGCAGGCCCGTCACAAGGAGAAAATTCAAATTCATAACCACCAAATCCTGCTGAAGTGGCGTTTGATCCGCCTCCGCCGCCCGAATTATGGGAATTGCCACCACCACCCCCATTTGCATATTTACCCTTGCCATCAGATCTGGCAGGTGACAGTATCGCAATACCCTCACCTTTACCGGCAGCAAAATCAGTATTGGGCGGATAATAAAATTGGTTTTCGTAACAGTTGTAAACTGAAGGGACCTGGTGTGCCCCATTCCCGCCCTTGAAGCCTTTACCGCTAACATTAATATCCCCATTCATTACTAAAGAGTCTTTAACATTGAATGCCAATACGCCGCCTTTACTTCCATCCCAGGGCAGGCAGGTAAGTGTATCGGTAACGATCAGGCTTTTATAGTAGGGCACTCTCACCAGTTGCACTTTTCCGTCAGGAATATCATATTGTCTTGTGACCATGTTCTTAAGGGCTAAAACATTCCCGGTTTTTTGTTTTACATAATTGAATTCATAATTCCCGGCATTTTTATAGTTTGTTACGGTACCAAAATTTGCTGCATTGCTTGAATCAATCACCGCGCCTTTCATTTGAATTATAAGAACTGTATCTCCAACATTATATCGTGTGGCGTCTGCAACTTTTAATTCATTTTTACATATATCAAACCCCAAAACTTCTGTGTAATTGTTGATAACGGCGCTTTTATTAAGACAATTTACCATTACTAAAAAGGTTGTACTGTCCTTACAACCGTTAACATCAGCTCCTGCCAATTTTACGATAAAGCTTCCTAACGCAGTATATGTGTGAGAAGTGTTTTGTGTATTGGCTGTACTGCCGTCGCCGAATGACCATTGCCATGTTGTTATCAAAGAAGTATTTGTATAACCAACTCCTTTGAACTGAAAACTGCTACAGGATACAGCGCTGTCTTTGATCCTTACCGAGTCAATATTTTTTTTGAACAATATCGTATCAATAGGTATTTTAAGACTGAAAAGTTGTAACCCGTTTTCACCCGGAGTGGCGCCGTAAGAATCATTTCCAAAATCAATATTAACGCCATTAATACCTCCGTTTTCCGTCACAATAACATTGCCAGGCAAAGTTGTATTAGAAAACCAAAATAAGCCGCCGCCTCCACCTCCTCCGGGACCTAGTTTTCCTTGTATTTCTCCATTCATATCGGCCCCCTTCCCGCCGTTTATGTGAACATTTGTATTATCCAAAAACTTATTGGCTTCGAGTAAAATTGTACCGCCGCCCCCTCCGCCGCCCATTCCTTCATGACACTTATAAGCCTGGGCATCTCTTACACATTCAATAGCAGCATCCCCATCGGAACTGACGAGATTATTATTTGTTTTTATAAAATTAAATTTTATGATTACAATGCCTCCTCCATTACCGCCATCAGGATTAAATCCGGGTATATTATCACAATGGCCTCCACCTCCGCCTCCACCTAAAAAAATTTTGTTTAAAATATTTGAATACGCCAGGGGTTTTCCACCAATTCCGCCATTATCGATCGGTCCACAGTTAATCCATTCTTTACCCCCGGTACCTCCATTTGTTGTGTTACTTCCTCCACCTCCACCCGAATTGTGTTCTAACCCGCCGCCACCGCCGCAACTAATAGCGCCTTTGCCGAAAATTTTTTGATCCGAAATAGTTGCAATTCCCTCTCCTTTTGGAGCCGCTTTTATTGGATCATTTGGATAATAATAATTATTCTCATGGCAATAAAAACTATTATTCTTCGGATTATTTACTTTACCTCCGCTAAACCCTTTTCCTGTTACATCAATATCTGAATTCATTACCAATGTATCTTTTACATTAAATGCCAATACCCCGCCTTTACTTCCATCCCAGGGTAAGCACGTAAGTGTACCATTAACGTTGAAACTTTTATAATAAGGTACTCTCACAAGTTGTACTTTCCCCTCCGGAATATCGTATTGCCGTGTCACTAAATTCTTAAGCTCAATAACATTCCCGGTCTTCTGTTTTACATAATTGAATTCATAATTACCCGCATTTTTATAATTTGTTACAGTACCAAAATTTGCTGTATTGCTTGAATCAATCACCGCGCCTTTCATTTGAATGAGTAAAACAGTATCGCCGGGATTGTATTTAGAAGCGTCTGCAACTATCAATTGGTTTTTACATATATCAAAACCTAAAACTTCTGTATAGTCATTAATGACATTGTTTAGCGGACAATTTTTTACAACAACTTGTTTACAATATGATGTTTGTGTTGGTAATCCATCATCTACTGTAAGGTTGATATTATAAGTGCCCGGTGTATTGTACGTTATAGCCGGGGGATTTTGCGCAGTCGAATTCGGCAGGCTTGCATTAGTGCACCCGGGAAATTCAAGTAAAGTGAGTGTATTGTTGTTTACATTTGTTATAAGGCTGAATACATCAGCGCCGACACGAAATAATTTAGAAATGGAGTGAGGGAAATTCAGATTGCCTTGATTTCCCAAACTTATTGCTGTAGGAGTATTTAATAAGGAATTACCAAAATCCAATTTTATAATATCGTAAGACCCATTGGCATTAATTACAAACCCCATACTTTCCCCGCAATAGTTTAATATATAGATGTCCCAGCAAGTGACAAAAGCATTTCCCGGGTTTCCCAGGTTCACACCGGTTGGAATATTTAATAATGAGGCGCCGAAGTCTAACCTGGTAAGAGTTGAACTTAATGCATTGGTAACGAATACACGCCAATTCCCATTGTCATTTATTGCCTGGATTCCTGTTGGTCCATTTAAGTTTCCAATATTACCAAGATTTGTAGCAGAAGGCGTATTTGA
The DNA here is from genome assembly GCA_040005125.1 of Ginsengibacter sp. Classification (GTDB taxonomy): domain Bacteria; phylum Bacteroidota; class Bacteroidia; order Chitinophagales; family Chitinophagaceae; genus Ginsengibacter. Next base: position 5,195 of record JBDTZL010000418.1, on the reverse strand, counting down.
AAGACTTGTAGTAAGATCAAAAAGGGTTATACTGTTGTTTGAAAAATTAACAGTTAGTCCATACCAATGGCCGTTATCATTAAAAACGTATAAATCGTGAGGATAAGAAAGATTGCCAATATTGCCCCAGTTAGTAGCCGTTGGCGTGTTATTGGCAATATTTGTTCCCAGGGATACGGTTGTTAAAGACGGGATCGAACCTGCAGCGGCATCTCCACCTACAATCAACACATACCAATTGCCATTATCGTTAGCAATTTGTACTCCTTCTGTGTTATTAGCGATTGCTCCACCAATATTTCCAAGATTTGTAACGACCGGTGCATTTAATAAACTATTACCGAAATCCAAACGCAAAAGGCCGCCCGGGCTATTATTTGTGACAAATCCATAATAATTACCATTTGTAAAGACATAATCAATATATACCGGTGCGCTTAACATTCCCCCAACGTTCCCAAGATTAGTCCCTGTTGGTGGCTGATTGATATTCGCTGTGCAAAAACTCCAATAATAATTCGTAGCTCCCTGCGAAGTATTCTGAATATTTACAGGTGAATTAATACAAACTGTATCGGGCGCGGTAAAACTTGCGGTGACACCTGCCGGCGAAAAATTATTCACAATTATTTCAGCAGTATCCTTTGTGAAATTTCCATTATTTGTATTGCCACTAAATGGATTATCTGCAACCAGGCCACTTCTCAAGTTTACCTGCGAAAAACTTAAATCAGTTATTAATATAAGCGAAATAAAAAGAAGAAATTTCTTCATTCAGGGGTATTAGATCCAACTTGTCTGCCAACTCAGCTAATTTAAAAGATCATAATTTTTTCGACATACTGTTCATTATTGGTTTCTACTTTTAACCAATAAATGCCCTTAGATTGTTCACTTAATGTAAGTGGAAAAGGGTTATTATCAATTACTATTGTGCTCCTTTGCATTATGATCTGGCCAACAGAATTTATCACAGTAAATTTTGCATTTCCCGTATAGCCATTTATTTTCACAACGGCAGTTCCCCTGGAGGGATTGGGATATACAACTATATGCTGATTTTTCGCAATAATTTTTGCCGTTTTTATCGGAGAGTAGTTTAATTCACCATCGTTTTCGAGTATCGACAACCGGTAATAATAATCTTGATTTGCGGCCGCCGTATTATCAACGAAAGAATAAGCATGAATATTGCCTGCTATGATCGTTCCGAGTGGCGTAAAATCCGAATGTCCCGTAAATGACCTTTGAACTGTGAAATTGCGAATCCCATCTTCATTTTCTATATTCCAGTTCAACTTAATTTGTTTGTCGATAATATTCGCTTCAAACGACGTAAGTGTTACCGGAAGAACGGTTGATGGGCAGAGCGAAAAGACCTCCTGCGCATTTATTGCCCGGTTGTAAATCCTCACTTCATCCATTACACCATTGAACCAATAGGGAAAGGATGAAGAATTAAGCTTTCCAAAAAATAAATCGTAAGAATTTATAAAAGACGTGCCTGGTGTCGATTCGGTGCCTTTCAATATGCCATCTACATAGAAGTTACCGTTTGTTCCGTCATAAGTATATACCAAACAATACCATTGATCTTTGTTAATATAGGGGGTATATCCCGGAGGGGGAGTTTGGGCGTTGTTGCTATAAAAATTCTGATGGATTGTATCTACGACACTTGTATTACAATTATTTTGAGAAGTATAGGCATTATCATCAAATCTCATTACATAATTCCCTGGCAAAAAATCCATGTCACCTTTCATTAAAATAGAATTTCCATGACATGGCCCCCGGTAAAATCCCATCGGCTTAACAAAAACACACAAAGACATTTTACCGGGCGGGTTGAGGCCCGGAGCATTCGGTATCTGTATATAATTATCAACCCCGTTAAAATAGTAAGCTGAATTAAGATTTCCGAAATGGTCGCTGGTTAACGTGGCATTATTGAATATCGCATTATTGCCATTACCACTTGCATCATTGGCATTTCCATTAAAGGGGTAATACGCAACTAAACCGCTATCCAGTTTTACCTGCGAAAAAGATGAGAAAAAAGAAACAAGAAACAGGCAAATAGGTAAAAAAATCTTCATAGTGAGAGTTTTGGTACGGTCAAGATTAAATTAAAGGTAGTCCTATTATCTCAGAGGTTGGAGATACCTGTATAACTATAAGGTGTTATTTCTTTCAGCTCTTTTTTTAAGGCGGTTGAAATTTTTAATGCATCTATAAATTTATGCAGTACTTCTTTGTTTATGGTACTATTTGCTCTTGTCAATTCCTTTAATGCTTCATACGGCTTTGGATAATTTTCTCTCCGTAAAATGGTTTGTATGGCTTCGGCTACAACCGCCCAGTTATTTTCAAGATCTTCATCTATTTTTTGCTTATTTAAAATTAATTTATGTATCCCTTTGCCCATAGAAAGAAATGCCAGGGCCGTATGGGCTACCGGCATCCCTATATTTCTTATTACTGTTGAATCTGTAAGGTCTCTTTGCAATCTCGATACCGGCAGTTTAGCTGAAAGGTGTTCAAGCAGCGCATTTGCAATTCCCAAATTTCCTTCAGCATTTTCAAAATCAATTGGATTTACTTTATGTGGCATGGCGCTGCTGCCCACTTCATCTTTTTTGATTTTTTGCCTGAAATAGTCCATACTTATATAAGTCCACATATCGCGGCAAAGATCAATAAGTATACTATTTATACGTTTTATGTTATCAAAATGGGCCGCAAGGAAATCGTAATGTTCAATCTGTGTGGTATACTGCTGTCGCCGGAGACCCAATTTATCTTCCAGGAATTTATTGGCAAAAGCCAACCAGTTTATTTTCGGGTAGGCGGCATAGTGAGCATTGAAATTGCCGGTTGCGCCACCAAATTTGCCGGTGAAAGGTATATAGCTGAACTGCTGTACCTGGTTTTCCATTCTTTCAACAAATACCATAATTTCTTTTCCCAGCATTGTAGGGGAAGCCGGCTGGCCATGTGTTCTTGCAAGCATGGGAATATTTTTCCATTCCATTGCCAGGGTATATAACTCATGCTGAAGATTCAGAACAGCAGGCAGGTATTCATGTTGCATAGCATCTTTCCACAAAAGAGGAAAGGCTGTGTTATTAATATCCTGGGATGTGAGCCCGAAATGTATCCATTCGCCGAGATCACCAGAATCAAGATCTTTTAATTTTTCTTTTAAAAAATATTCAACTGCCTTCACATCATGGTTGGTGATTCGCTCAATATCCTTCACTTTTTCCGCATCCTCCAAAGAAAACTCCTCAAATATTTTTAGGAATTGTTTTTTAGCAAGTGGGGTAAGTTTAAAAAATTTCTTTTCTGCTAAAAAAAGAAAATATTCTATTTCCACCTTTACCCGGTATCTTATTAAAGCAAATTCGGAGAAATATTCGCTAAGGTGCTGAAGCTGGCTATGGTAGCGACCGTCAATTGGAGAAATTGCCCTGAGAGGTTGAAGTTGCATGGAGATTAATTAAGCTAACGCAAAAAATTGATGTGCGAATCATTTTCGTTGCATTAAATTTGCGCCAAAATTAAAGTAATAGGTTTGCAAACAAAAATAAGGGTTGGGGCAGTGAGTTATCTCAATACAAAGCCCCTTGTGTACGGATTTGAACATGGGATGATGGCCGAACAGGTAGATCTGAAAATTGATTACCCTTCCAAAATTGCTTCTATGCTGCTTGAAAATGCTATTGATGTTGGCCTGGTTCCGGTAGCGGTAATACCCGGGATGAAGGAGCATTATATTATCTCCGATTATTGCATAGGATGTGACGGGGAAGTTGCCAGTGTATGTCTTTTTAGCGAGGTGCCCTTGAATAAAATTGAGAAAGTATTACTCGATTATCAGAGCCGCACTTCAATAGCGCTTTTAAAAATTCTGATACAGCAGCATTGGAAAATTAACCCGGTTTTTGAAGAAACTTCCTGCGAATATCAATCAAAAATATCGGGAACGACTGCTGCTTTGATAATCGGGGACAGGGCTTTGGAACAAAGGAAAATATCAGCCTTTATTTATGATCTCGGCGATGAGTGGAAAAAATTTACCGGGTTACCTTTTGTATTTGCTGCCTGGGTAAGCAACAAAAAACTTGGTAAAGATTTTATTACTTCTTTTAATGAATCCAATTCGTTTGGATTACATAAAATTGACCAGATTGTAAAAGACAATCCTTATCCCCCATTTGATCTTAAAGATTATTATGCTAAATATATCAGTTATCATCTTAATGACTATAAACGCGAAGGATTAGAGATTTTTTTAAAAAAAATATCCGCAAACCGTTTGCATGATGATACCAGGGAAGATCCGCATTTTAAAATTGAGCCTGTTCTCAAACTAAAATAATATTTTTGGCAGTTATTATTTCAATTGGTTTTTTATGAAAGTTGTAATTTTTGCAGGCGGCCTGGGAACCAGGATTAGTGAAGAAACGGATGCCAGGCCTAAGCCAATGGTTGAAATAGGCGGAAAGCCTATTCTGTGGCACATAATGAAAATATACAGCCATTTTGGTTTTAACGATTTTATTATTTGCCTCGGTTATAAAGGATATGTGATCAAAGAATATTTTATGCATTATTTTTTACATAATTCAGATATAACAATAGAACTCGGCAGTAATAAAGTAGAAATACACGATACCACTACGGAGGCTTTTAAAGTTACTTTGGTTGAAACGGGCCTTAATACTAAAACTGCCGGAAGGCTGAAGCAAATTCAAAAATATGTAGGCGATGAAGATTTTATGCTCACTTACGGAGATGGGGTATGTGATGTAAATCTTAAAGACCTGATCTCTTTTCACAAAAATCATAATAAAATTGCTACGGTTACATCAGTCCAGTTGGATGCGAGATTTGGCGGTATGGATGTAGGATCAAATGGCGAAGTGCTGTCTTTTCGGGAAAAAGCAAAAGATGAAAGCAAATGGATTAACGGTGGTTTTTTTGTGCTGAAGCCTGAAGTGTTTAATTATTTACAGGGAGATGTTTCTAATATGATGTGGGAAGATGAGCCATTGGAAAATCTTTCAATAGATAACCAGCTGGTTGCGTTCAGACATTATGGATTTTGGAAATGCATGGACGCCTTAAGAGATAAAATAGAATTAGAAGATCTTTGGAAAAATAATGAAGCTAAATGGAAAGTTTGGTAA
>JBDTZL010000224.1:0-14811 GCA_040005125.1 Ginsengibacter sp. | reverse complement strand
ACATTTTGAAATTAAGTAATTTAAAATGTCACTAATTTATCCCTTGTGAAGTATAAACGTGAACATTATAATACCTGTAAACAATTTTCTCATGTGCATATTTTTACTGAAAAAATTTCGAATGTACATCTATTTATGCACCTTTGAAACAAATAGAACACGTTGATATTTCTTTACAGATTAAAATAATTCTCTCTCTGTGGCAATTTGCAAACGGGGGCACAGCGTTAAACTCAGCTTTCTCATTAATTCATTGTTTCAAAACTTTGAAACAAAAACGTATTTACTGAAATTTGTAAAGTTTTAAAGTGATAACCATTAAAACATATGTTTAAATTACCAACCAAATAATAATAAAAGATTTTATGAACGCTGAAATATTGAATGCTTTACGGCAGGTGCGAGAGGCCAAATCGATCGTTTTAGACAACTTGGCCGATATAACGTTATCAATTCAGGAAAGAGAAATCCTACGGAATATATTATTCAATCTCGATGAACAGGAACGTACACTAATTAATTTCACATTGCAGGATAATGAAGATAATATAAATGCTTCCAGCGTTGCTTTACAAAATCTAATACGGGGAATGGATAACGTACCTCAGAATTTATCATCTATAAGTAATACCATTAAAAAAGTTTCAAATATTTTATCGGCGCTTTATGACATGAACACTTCTACAAAAGCTAAACCTCCCCTCCCCGAAACGCGCCGTACTGAAAAGCTCATACCACCACCCGCACCTGCTCCACCACCTGCAGCATTTGCCCCACCTGCACCTGTTCCTGTACCAACACCCTCTCCTGAAGCGCAGCCATCCAAGGGGAAAATTTTATATGATATCCCCGACGGAATGATAGTAAATAGTCAAAATAAATGTATTGTACGGATCGGCGAAAATGAAGCGATCGTAAAAGATGATGACACCTTTGGCAATGCAGTAAAAATTGAATACGTTCCTATTTCCAGGGTGATGAATGTTGAGTTAATTGACATTGCGGCGCCTCCGCATTTTTCCATAAAAACAATCATCTCAACAGAGCAGGAAGTAGAAAGTGGTAGCTATACCGAATGGTTGTTTTGGGTAACACCACTGGTGGAAGGAAATTTTTCCTTACTCCTTAAAGTTTCTGTCATTAAAATTATTGATGGAAAAGAAAGAAAAAAAGACCTGGTATTTGAAAAACCTGTAAATATAACATCTCAGCCGGCTATAGCCCCTCTACCCATCATAGGCGCTCCATCTCAAAATCTACTGGATGAAAAAAATATCACGGAGATGGAACCACCCAATGTGTTTATCTCTTATGCGCATAAGGATAAAGATTATTTTGATATATTCATAGAAAACCTCGGTGCACAATCAGGCTGGAATATATGGACAGATAAAAATATTGAAATAGGTTCTGACTGGTACGACCGCATTCAGCAGGGAATAAAAGACGCTGATATCGGCGTACTGCTTGTGAGTGCCTTTTTTATCAGTTCAGGATTTATTAAGGAGCACGAGTACCAAAAGTTCAACGATTTAAAGCAAAGCAAACCCGGTTTCATTTTTTTACCGGTATTGCTACGCGATGTAGATATTAACCGCTGGCAAAGCCTTTCTCAAATACAATTTTTCACCGCGGATGGTGATGATTATGGCTTTCCTGATTTTAATGGGAAGCTGCTTCCATTTGCAGCTCTTTGCATATTTAATAATAAAGGCACTCTAAATGAGAATTATCTGCGGGATACTTACTTCAAAAATTTGGTAACAAAAGTTAATACGGAATGGCTAAAGACAAAGAGAATGTAACCCGCACAGATACAATTTTCGGTACTGCCCGGGTAATATGAACGCTAAATTTCTAATCTATAGTATAGGTATTTGGTTTGTACAAATAATAAATCTTTACAATATTGCCCGGCAATCGATTCAGATTCCTGCTTGCGTTGGCCTCACCCCCCAACCCCTTCTCCGGGGGAGAGGGCGCTTAGAATCCGCAACCACTAATGGTCTGGTGAAACACAAATAATTTTAGCTGGATAATAGTGAAACCTTTACACCTCCTTAATCTCTTCTTAATTGCGTCTAATATTCACCGTTAGGAGTTGTTAAAAGTTGTTTTAAATGCTCTTAAGATTATGGTTCAATTCTTATGGCCTTTCAACCCCGTTGTAATTAGTTTATAAACTCAACAAGAACTCACAGAACATCGGCCTGGGAATTACGCTTCGGGTAATGAGTGGTGATAAGCTCGATATTTAGGAAAAGAGCTATTATTTTCAGAAAATACAGGAGGCACTAAAGTAAGTTCAGCGGTAACCACGCTGAATATCTTAACAGAATTGTTCGGAAGGCGCTACATCGGGCGCCACAAATGTACATGATTACTATTTTGATCTATGGGTAAAATAAATTTTAACGGATTGCAATAGGTCCATAAGCCTCAGCTAACGCTTTTTGTTGGCCGCTTATAGAAATGTCTCTACAAATATTTGATATTTTAAAAGATATTTAAAGGGATTGTGTATCTGTTTTTCCCCGCAGTCAAATTTATTTATCTCGTATATTTCTCAAAAAATCTTTTCCATATTATGTATTTCCTTATTTTATAACGTATAAGGTTAGACGTAATCCTTTCTGCAAAATATATGGTTGCTTTAACCACAACCTAATAGAAAATTGTAAAATAAAATCACCTACTTCCTCTCTTTTTTTATTAAATCAGAAAATATGATTTTGCGCTTCCAACCAGGACCGTAAGCTGCAAGGGCATACCATTCAAAGCTAATATGAGAACCTTTCATTCTTATCTGTTATTATTTTTTTGCCGTATTTCTTCATATGGCAAATCGCAGAAATCAGACAGCATTAAACACCGGTAACCGATAATACCTTACTAACAGACCTGTTATCAACGTTGGTAAGTGGTATCACGACCCAAAGCGGAGGGGAAATCGGCAGTGGAAATTCAACGGCATTAAGCAATGTAGCGGGCCCAAATGTATTATCATTTTTAGGTACCCGATCGTATAATGCTTCCTTACCGAAAGCTTATCTTAACTGGGTTTTACCCGACGATCAGTTTAAGTGCGTAGGGGGCAATATGGGTGCGGTACAGGTAATTGCCGGAAGTTCTGCCCAACCATTAATAGCTCCATTGCAGACGATAGCGAAGAATGGTTATCTATACATTTTTGTAAGCAATCAAAGCCCGCAGGATGTATATTTCGATAACCTGATTGTAACGCATACCACAGGACCATTACTACAGGAGCAGAGCTATTATCCCTTGGGATTACAAATGGCTGGCATAAGCGACAAGGCTATAAATAAATTAACTTCTCAGAGCAAGTTTGACGGGGAGTTGAATTGGAAGAAGATTATGGTGTAAAGTTATATTCAACATTTTACAGGCAGTATGATCCACAGATAGGGAGATTTGGAGGAGTAGATATATTGAGTGAAAGAATAGCTGGCATGAGTGCATACCAGTTTTCAAATAATAATCCAATCAGTTACAATTATCCTACGGGTGCATTATTTACCATTGGTGATCTTACCGCTAATAGAAATGAGGCTTGGGGAGCACAAGGTGATGATTTTGGTGGCTTTAGTAGCGCTGACTTCGCAGGTTATGGCGGAGGCGGAGGCGGAGGTGACGGTGGTAGTGAAGGAAATGTAAGACCTGTTGACGGTGGTTATAAATTCTCCGGGGTTGCAGCTGAATCTTTTACACAAGATTTGCAATATGCGTATAACCATCGCGATGAAAATGACAATTGGGGTATTAATATTGAACAGGATAATGATGGCAATATTGTAACTCAATCATCTTTTAGTTCTACTGAAGATGAGGGGGATAATGGAAATGGATATCGGCAAGAAACAATCTCCTTCCACCGAACTCAATATGCTTATTTAGCGATCGATAAAGCTTCAATACAAGGTATATACCATATAGATGGTACGATGCTGCCAAACGTTATTGCCAATAGCAGAGCCAGGATAAGGTTTTGTTTCATTGGGTTTCAATACTTTTATAAAATGCTGGGCTATTCAAAACTCGTCTTACAGATGTAGTGGTTGTTGTCATCCGCGGCATTGGCCAATATCAATTTTGAAGAAATTAAATCCTGGCTATCTTTCGTTAGCTTTATTTGATTTTGTTGTACTAATATATTTTTTAATTGCATCCTTGCCTTTGCCAGGTTTGATTTCGACGTACCAATAGAAATTCCGAGCTGTTCTGATATTTCCTCATGGCTGAACCCTTCAATTATAAAAAGATTAAAAACCGCTCTGTAACCCGGTGTTATTCCGTGTACTGATCTTATAATCTCTTCATAGGAAATTTTGTCGAGAGCATCTTCACCCCCTGCCGATACCTGGATAATTTCATTGTCCAGCTCTGCTGTAAACCGGTGTTTATTATTCTTACGAAAATGGTCAATAGCAGTGTGTACCATTATTTTCCGAAGCCAGCCTATAAAGGAATTTACCACATCAGTATACGCCGGCTTATAGCGATGAATTTCTTTGAAAATTTTCAGGAAGCCATCATTAAGTATCTCAACCGCATCATCCTGGTTATTCGTATACCGATCACATACTGACATGGTGTAACCATAGAAAGAGTAATAAATTTTTTTCTGGCTCTCCCTGTTATTCATAGCACATCTTTCGATATGCATACTCAGTTCCTCGGCTGACAGTAAATTCCGTTTTTGGGTTACAGAATAGTAATATTTTGTGCCCTCAGGTAATGCCGTCGCAAAGGCCTCTGAAATTGCGGTACTCATCTTGTTTATTTTGTTTGTGGTTGTTTAATGAGATACAAAGAATAAGTTTTGCAAAGGGTACGGCTGGTTCAACAAAGTCAGAGCTTTCATAGAATTTGAACGCAGTAATCAGTCTCCTGTAACCGTCTTAAATAACATCAACAACTGCGTAGAATCCGGATCTTATTATTGATCTTTAAAATATCCCTGCAGCAAAAAACTATTCTTCCTGTTTTATTTACAACATCCGGGCAAGTAATAACTCATGTGCCTCTTTATTAGTGCGGATTAATGCAATAGGATCAGTAGCCTGAGAAATACAAAAAATAGTTCCGGTCTTTAGCTACGAAATAAATTTTATGCCTTATATAAAATTAGACAGCATCCACAACTTTAAAACCAACATCTTTCCAAAAGCAGTTCGTCTTTTTTCCAAACGGCAGAATTTTAAGAACAAACGGTTTTTTGACTTGTAGTATGCAGGCGGTCTCCAGCTTCCTTAAGCATGCGAATTATTGTATTTCACCGGCAATCCGGGTAAATAAAACACAGTACCGGCCTTTTCATTCGCTCATTAATTAATAAAACCCGGTTTCAGATTTTCCGTTAACTGAAAACTCTTTCCCGCTGTAAAAATCATTTTGAGTGACCTTGCCCCTGATACATTCACCCGTGTTCAGTTGACGCGGCTATCCACGCAGGCAGTTTACAGGCTGGCTGATGAAAAAGGATATGATGCAGAAAAGGTGTTCAGCATTTCAGGAGGTAATCCATTCTATGTAAATGAGATTGTGGCCAGTTATAGTCCCGGTGTTCCTGATAATATTAAAGATGCAGTAACGAATCGTGAGCTTGACGTTCTTCAACTATTTAAGAAGGCTGTTCAGAATGAGGAAATAGCCGAAACCCTGTTTATTTCTCATAAAACGGTTGATCATCATATTTCAAGCATATTGTTTAAACTGGATGTAAACTCCCGCTCAAAGGCGGTTAGTGAGGCTGTTCGTTTAGGTATCCTAAAATAGGGAGCATTTCCTGTTGATTGGGCAAGAATTCCTATGTCATGTGTAACTGGTTAAACGGCACTTCATTTATAAAATGAAAGCCCCGGTGGAGCTATAACTTTTGGAAAGTTCTAAACTTTCCAAAAGTTTTAAAGGCGGCCATTTTCTTCGTAGCAGTAAGCTGTCTTTTCCAATCAATGAAAACCATGTTACCTCGTAACCCGTGCATAGATTAATCGCTGCCTTTAAATTGCTTTGCTACTGCAATACAAATTCTTGTTCCCTTTCCGGTTTTACTTTCGATGGTCAGTTGGCCGTTTATTGAAATGGCCCGTTCCCGGATGCCGGTCAAACCGGATGTTTGCTTTTTCTGCCTAACATCAAAACCTTTTCCATCATCAGTGATGTACATGCATATAGTATCACCAATATCTTCAATACCTATCTTCACTGAATTTGCATTTGCATGAAGTACAATATTATTCAGCGATTCCTGGCATATCCGGAAGAAATCTAATTTGATCTCGGGTGTAAGATCTGTCTCATTATAGGTGCTTTGAAACCGGCAAGGGATATTGTTTAAAAGGACAAACTCATTACAAAGAGATTGTATTGTTTTATTCAACCCCAACATATCCAGCATATAAGGACTGATTGTAAATGAAATTTTCCGGATCTTTTTGATGCCCAATGCTAAAAGGGCCGATGCATGCTCCATCCTGCTTTTTGGAAGTCCTGACAAACCGGGCATGTTAGCGCTTATCCAATCAATATCCATTTTAATAACAGCGGCTAACTGGGCGAGATCCTCATGCAATTCAAATGCTAAATTTTTTCTGTCTTTTTCTATACTATTTTTAAAATGGGTCACTAAACCCTTAAATTTTTGATACTTTTCTTCAGTCTCTTTTTCTACCAGTTTTCTTTTGGTAACATCTTTCGCAATGGCAAATACTACTTCTTTATCCGGCAAATAGATAGATGTCCAGTGAAGCCAAACGATTCTCCCATCTTTTGCAGTATATCGATTTTCAAAATTCTCCAGTGAAGTGCCATTAAGTAATTTTGTTCTTTCACGCATGGTCATTTCCATGTCTTCAGGATGTATAAACAAGGAAATATGCCCGGAAAATAATTCCGCTTCTGTATATCCTAATTGTTCAATAACAGCACGATTTACTTTTTTGAAAAATCCGTCCTTACTAACGATACATACCAGGTCGGGTGTCATTTCAAAAAACGTAAACATATCTGAGCCCGGGCTATCCATGTTTGCTTAAACGCACAAGGATGGTTATTATTGTCTTATTTACAGCCCTATATACTTATAGAAAAATTCAAATCTATTTTTTTTCGATTTTTTACTTTATCAAATATGAGCGAAACCGGTATATGTGTTTGATATGCCTGTGGGATAATTTTAAGCTGATAAACGCTCGGGGGTGTCCGCAGGAACATGCGTGAGATCGGATAAAAAATCCAACTGCGCGCACATTTAAAAACATTGTTTTACTTCATAACAACGGAAGGTTTACAACATTCGCAATGTCGTGATCCGGTGTAACTATAACTTTTGGAAAGTTCTAAACATTCCAAAAGTTTTAAAGGCAGTATATTTAATTAATTTCCTATTTAGAAAGATATCCTGTCATACATAAATTCCTTAATTCCTCTGATAGATTTAACCCGGAGTTGGCCGGATACCTCGTTTGCATTATGCGCCTGTCCAATGAAAAGCCGCCATGTAACATCCATGAAAATTGATTAGGAAAATACTCGGTAAAAATGGGACGGTCTCCTACAAGCCGCCATGTATCTACGTCCTGCCCCTGTAACTGTATAAACCAAACCGGAACCGGCGTCAATATATTTGCAAGGCCCCGTAATAATGATAGCTCTAAATTCGTCTCCCAGTTTTCGTTATCTATATTTCTACAATCTATCATTATAAAATCTCCCCAATATTTTTTATCAATAAGAGGCCATTCGGTCCGAAGCCATTCCAGGGCCACAAGTATGTCCGTCAAAGCCGGACTTCCGTTACTGAGGTTAGGAATTCTATTTATGAGTTCTATATCTAAAAGCCTTTGGTTATGATCATAGTTTCCAGGTAATTGAACCGGCATGACCTGAGAACTGGCATCGAATAAAGATTGTATATCTTCTAAAATTAAAGCGTAATCTTTCCATCCTCCCGGATTATTTGTAGGTGCCGGTGTGGGAATAAATTCTATCGCCCCGTGAAATGAACTTAAGGAGTTGGTTAGTGTGGGATCTGAAGCTAAAGAATTCGTATAGGTTGGATCTGAAATAAACGCATTCATTACCCGGAGAGCGCCGGCCGCCGCAAACATTTTAACTTCCCAACCTGGCATAGCTCCAGGAGTTAACACTGTGCTTAGTGGTGGATATTTTCCTGAAACAGGATCCTGTACCTGATCCTCCTTTTCATCCCATGACATTGGAAGCAAATCAAGATCGTATAGTCCGGACAACGCAATGTCTAACACACAACGCTCTTGTATAAAGTCGCATTTTTCAATAAGATATTCAATCATTTCATATTCCCGTTTACACCATGCTGACTCATAATAATTTAATGAATGAATGCGGGCTATGACAGGAGTTGCAGCAAAAAGCCCCCACATCATTCCCCTGTTGGTTTCCCATGAGGGTACGTAGTTTGCATCGATCGCACACCTGCTCCAATTCCAGAGTTTCATTTTAATCAGCATTGCCTTTGCATCACCAGATCTGTGACTAATGGCAAGTACCGGGCGGGGCCAACCAGGTTTCAAAGAATTAAAGGCAAAACATGCCAGATCCTGCGGTTGTATAAATTTCCATGTTTGTTTGATCGAAAATTCCAGCCACGTCATAGCTTTTAAGGTAAGAACCCATCTACGAATTACTGCCAGCGCCATGGTTTGGATTCCGGGATCTTTAGACTCTAATGCCTGGAGAAGCCCTTCCACCAGTGGGGGACAGCGCATCAGGCTTGCAGTTAACTGTACCGCGCCGACAATGTCGCCCGGGGCTATTTCCTGGCTGAGCCATGCCCAATGCTCTCTCCATCTTTCGCCTTGGCCGACTCTGATATTCCGGCTTGAAGAGCTGCCTTCATCATTTATTGACATGTTATAAAGAAGCTCCAGCCTTTTACCATATAGGTGGTGTTCATCTAAAGAAAGATTTAGCTCTTGGGGTATCTCAGGGCCTGGAAGAGTTACTGTACCAGGAATTGCAAGGCGGTTTAAAGTTTCATTGATAAGTAATTCAGACTGCCCGGACGGAGTCAACACTAAACCCATTAACAAGCGGCCAACTGAAGTGACAAGCCAGGCCCGGATGTGTTCAAGCTGTATCATTTTACTATCACCGTGCCGCGTGGTTTCGCTTTTTATCAAATTAAACCGGGACATGGCTTCCACGTTATCAGATACCTCTAATGAAACCGCCTGTGTTATTTCATTTTGCAGCGACTGGTAATTGGTGACTTTTAGATTCCATGGTTTTACTTTAATCAATACATTTACTTCCTGGGTAGGCCAGTCATCGAATTTTACAGGCGGAACCCATACCGGAAATAACATACCGGTAGATTGGTCTGAAGTTCGCGCAAGCCAAAAATCGGAAATCCATTTTGTTTCTACTACACTTAATCCCTTGCTATTTAATTCAAACATCTGGTCCCTTATTCTTGACCATTCCCGCAATACAATACCTGGTTGATCATTACTTAACAATCCCAGCTTATGCATCAGCCACTTTAAGGTAATTGCAGATTCATTACAGGAAGTAATATTTAACATGTATAAATAAATTTGAATTCCAGGCATCATGACGGATGTCACCTTTCAAACGCTAAGTTAAAAAAACCTATCGTAAGGCCCTTCGTTGAAATAATGCAAAGGGTAAGATTAAAATAATGGCGATCGAGAATTAAAGATGTAAAACATAACTCTCTATTCGCGTATCATTTGCCCATATAAAAATTACCTCATTCCCGCTAACTGATTTCAGTAATGGTAAGCTACCCACGCCAATTGTTCTGGTTGAACCATCGGGCAACAAACAAATAATATTACCATTTTCAGACCATGCGTAAATATTTTTATTGCCGATTGTTTCTATACCGCAACCTCTACCCTCACCTATTATTTTTTCTTCCCCACCCGGTTCACAACTATAGATTTTTGACTGCCTTCGCCATACTGTTTGCACTGACCCTTTATCATTTAAAGCTAAGCTACCGCCATCCATGGGACAGCCATTCAAAGCCCAGCTACCTTTACCTAATTTCTGTGCTTTGCCAAAAGTTTCTCCTTTATTTGCAGACTGAATCATATATAAATCACGGTTGCCATCTAAAAAGTTTCTAAACATCACAAAAACATTGTTTTTCTTCATAACAACGGAAGGTTTACAACATTCGCAAATGTTGTGATCCGGTGAAGCGTATACCAATATATTTTTTTGCCAGCTCTTACCTCCATCCATAGATCTTGCACCAAATATCTTATTTCGATGATCATTTCTTAAATCGGTCCAGATTGCAAAAAGATTATTTTCATTATCGCTGCTCAATCCTAAGAAACCTTCCTTGTCAATTGTATCTGCATCATTCACTCTTTGAGTTTTTATCCATCTGTTTGTTTGATCTTTTACGTAAGAAAATATATCTCCTGATTTATTAACTGCAATGATGGCTACTCCTCCCCGGGTTGCTGCTATTTGAGGCCCACGGGTAGCATATGCAACCAGGCCCTTCAATGAATCAATTAACTCTGGTGAAGAAAAAGAAATGCCTTTATTATTTGAAGATGTGTACATAATGCTATCGCCTGTGCCATATACGATATGTATTACCTCCATGCCATCTTTTGTGATTGAAGGCATGCGCCCATTAGCAATTAATATGACACCGGTATGATTTGATTGATGCTGCTGTTTGCACGCGACAAAAAGTAACAAAGAAAAAAATATTATGATAAGGCCTTTCATGTTTTTTTTCCATTTAAAATTAAACAGTAAAAACGTGTTTAATATATTATGCTCACTTCAACTCCCTGATCTTAATATTTCTAAAATAAATTGGTGCACCCGCATGATTGCCCTGGAAACCTAGGTGCCCATGAAGGGGTAATGTTGCCAACGGATTGCTGAGCCATGAAGGAATTTCACTCCCGTCGGGGTTGGTTTTTGCTGAAATATATAAGCTCATATCAAATTCATTTACCAATACATCATTAAGTACTATCCATATTTTTCTGCCTATACATGTAATGGTATAATGATTCCATTCGCCTGGTTTTTTTACAGTGCGCTTTGTTGCAGCCTGGTGGCCAAATACGGCAGCGCATTGCCACGATGCCGGGGCACTGCTCCATTCTTTTGAAAAATCATCGGCTATTTGTATTTCCACTGAATGTGGTATCCAGTCGTTCTTATCACTCGCATGGACAATTACTCCACTGTTGGTACTATCCGCATTTTTAAATTCAAGGTCAAGAATAAAGTCGTCGTATGCTTCCGCACTCCATAATGCCTCATCTTTTGTAGCAGTTATAATACCATCGGTATTACTCCATACTCCTGCCGGATAAATGGCATTGGTCAATGAATCGTCAAAAAGGTTGTTCCATCCTTTTGTTGATGTATCAGGATGTTTTAATGCGGGTGAATTGTTATGTTGGCCGTACATGTTATTCACTGCAAAAAGTGTAATAAGAATGATAACGGCGATTCTATTTTTTAGCAGGCTAATTTTCATATTTATAATTTATAAGGGGGAAGCGTTAGAAAATTCGCAACAAATACTTATGATTTATTTCACTATTGCCAGTGCCATGCCATCATGTTCTTTGGATCCAACGGTTTGAATAATAGTGGCTGTAACCGCGGTATTGGCTGCAAGAGCCGCATTAAAGCGTTTTACGCCTGCAACCATTTCATCGGGGCTTTCTGCTTCCAGTACTTTACCCTCGCGTATCACATTATCGGCCACAATGAGTGTACCGGGCCGTGATAATTTCAATGCCCAATCAAAATATTCTTTATACGGAGGTTTATCCGCATCAATAAATATCATATCAAATGGGCCTTCTTCCTGTGATACCAACAAGGGAAGTAATTCAACAGCTTTACCTATGCGTATGTCAACAATTTTATCAAGGCCGGCACGAACAATATTTTGTTTAGCGACCCGGGCATGAATCGGTTCGTATTCGAGCGTGATGAGGCGTCCATTTGCAGGTAATGCTCTTGCCAGCCAGATGGTACTATACCCGGCCAGTGTTCCGATCTCCAGGATCTTATTTGCCCCGCATAATTTTGCCAGCAACTGTAGAAATTTTCCCTGGGCCGGAGAAATACTGATGGATGGAATGTTGAATTCAATAATTGATTGCTCTGTTGCTTCCAGGATGCTGTCATTGTCATTAAAAAGATCACCGATATATTGATCAACTGCCTCAAAAATTTTTTGGTCCATGGGGGTTTAGTTATGTGACAATGAAGATAAGAGAAATTCCCGCTTCACGATCAGTTACCCACATCTTACCGGAAAGTGGAACAAAGCTCTTTTGAATTTTTTTTGTACTTTCCTGTTTACACTTTTCCTAAATGAAAAAAATAAAGACAATTATCCGGATTTCATTTACATCCATGTTTTTGATTTGTTTATTGAAAACTGCTGCGCAAGTCACTACTCCTGTCGCCCATATAGATCCTTCCAAACCAACAAATCAGTATACCCGGTTAAGTAATAACCTGGAGTATAATTTTTCAAAGTCCGGAAAAAAAACTTATGGATACCGCGCCAATTTTATTTGGGCGTCGAGGCGTCACCATCATTCATTATACACGGAATTACCCTTATTATATGCTACTTCTTCCAAAAAATCCGGCTTAAGCGATATGCGTTTCCGTTATTACTGGGTGCCATATAAGAACTATAGTAAAAAACCGGGAGCATTCGGTTTTGCAATTGATTCGTATGTTCCCACAGGAAAACTGGAGGATGGCCTTGGCAGGAACCGGTGGATCGTTGCAACAGGCTTGTCAACGGCCTTCGTGTTTGGGAAGTTCTCAACATTTCCTTATATCTATTACCTCTACAGCAGCGAAATCAGGAGCGATAAAATATCGGCTGCGGCCAAACGGGCGTTAAACGGGTATATCATTCAATCTATCTGCGTGTATAATATCAATAAAAATAGCTATCTCGATTGTACACCTATCTTTATGAAAAACAGTTATTCCAATTCAGGCAAAGATGATTTTGTAGTGGAAGGAAATTACCTTTATATGGTAAAACAAAATAAAATACAAATAGGATGCTTTGCCAGGAGATATTTTCTTGGAAATTCTACTACTATCCGTGCAGCCATGCGGATATATTTTTGAAATGCCGGCTTATATATTTTTAAACGCTGTATTAAGAGTATAATAAGCCATAGCATACCGCAAACCCTATCATTTATACGCTAAAATAGTTGCTTATCAAAGCCCGGTTAATAAGTTTCTCATAAGCATCTGCGATGATGAAAAAAATATTATATTGTCTATTAGAGTGATATTAAAAAAATATTTTGATACCTCGTTTATTTTTGCTACCTATGTATTACTCCCACCGATTACATATACTTTCTAATTATTTTATCACAGTTTTTTAAAACTAAATTATCATGAAAAGATTTCTATTCGTGCTTATTGCACTGCCATTTTTTTGCGTGGCGCAGGACAAGAATGTTGTTTCTTCGACCCGTGTTTTTCCCAAATCGGGTAAATCACTTGCTTTTGAAAAAGCACTCGCTGCCCACGCCCAAAAGTATCATACGGGCAACTGGAAGTGGAGGATTTTTACAATTGAATCAGGCCCGGATGCAGGTGGCTATCAAATTACTGAAGGGCCCATGAGCTGGGATGACCTGGATACAAGAGGCGATCTTGGTAAAGCGCATACGGCAGACTGGGAAACAAATATCGCCCCGCTTTTACTGGATAAAACTGGTGTGACTTATGCTGTTTACCGTATTGAACTTAGCAGTGTTGCCTTAACCGAGTTTTCCAATAAGATAGCAATAAATCATGTTTTTTATAAGCCCGGCACTATTGAGGAAGTAGAAGATATTCTTAAAAAGTTGAAAAAAGCATGGGATGCCAGTAGCCAAACGGTTGCGGTGTATGAAGCCAGCTCATCCGGCGAGCCATCATTTAGCGTAGTTACCAGATATAAACAAGGATTGAAAGAAAGAGCAAGTGGATTTCGTAAGCCAATGAAAGAACGTTATAACCTGGCTAACGGTGAGAACTCATGGGATGCGTATGTACAAGGGGTAAAAAATACGGTAGACCATTCCTGGTCGGAGCTTTTATTTTTTCACCCGGAGTTAAGTTCTAAATAACCATACTTTATATCATACCCGGCAACAACGGGGTTAAATTTCCTGCAGCATTGTAAAGTGTCAGCAGCTGGTGACGGTTTGTGTATTGGCAATTTTACGTTAACATATCACTGGTAATTTTTGAAATGATGCACACTTTCAGTGAAACTAAAATTGCGTTTATCCAATAATCCTACAAAGCCCCGGTTCGTGTCTCAGGAACCGGGATATTTTATATGATGAATCGAATGAAAAAAGTTTTAAAAATTCGTCTGAAGTGTTTTAATGCCGGTTTGTGAGACACGAACCAGGGCGGCCGATGATAGGCAAATCCAAGACCTGCTAACTACCTTTAAAAAAATAGCCACGTCAGACAGCATTCGAGCCGCCCATATTTATAAGAACTACCCCTTAAAATTACAGGTAACCGATTCCGCAAAAAAAATTAACGGACAGTAAGTACTCTGTTTATTCTAACTACCATACCCATAATGGCCAAATGAGAAGACTTTAAGCTTAAAATTGAATCGAAGAAAAAAAATCCTTTAGATGATGTTTTTGGTATTTGAAAAAATGAAACCATAACGCTGGAACAAATAAGAGAAAAAGCATGGCAGCGAACCAATTGATTTTACGTGATTCTTAA
>JBDTZL010000187.1:0-14841 GCA_040005125.1 Ginsengibacter sp. | reverse complement strand
CGAGTTGCAGTGGATTAACGTTGCTCCGGAACATCGAAGAAGTGGAACGGCTTCTGAACTTCTATGTTTATTAACGGCATGGTTCATTGGACAAAAGGCATTGCGTTTTTGCGTTAATGTAGACCCTTCCAATATACCTGCACAAAATTTCTATAAAAAGCACGGTGCTGAGAACCTGAATAAGTATTGGCTGGTTTGGAATGATATACACGTTGTATTGAAAAAGAAATAGACTGGTATTCTTTGTACAATGTTGCGGAAACAAATTGACTCTGCCTCCAGGGTTCACGCCTTACGAATGGCCGCCATGGCGCGTTTCTCATGAACCATGGCATGAAGTCTCCTTCAGGGGATCCAGGGTTGTTAATGCCGTAACTGAATGCTATCATTAATAATAATGTTTTTAACTCTTTTCACCTGTAGTGTTTGCTGCATAAAATTTTCAATAGCCTGTTGCACACTTCGCAGGTCTTTTGATTTAATAAAGCTTCCTATCACATGATCACCTGCACCAGGGATCGCTTCTTTTATCTTTATCGGCGAGCCAAGCTCTTCAAACATTTTTAACATCGCGGGCACACTTACAGTACTATCATGGTGTACGCTGTCTTTATAATAATACAACATCAGTACCGGTTGTTTTACTTTTTCAAAAATTTCTTTAGTCATCGTTGTTTCAAGCATTTCCTCCAGTTGTACCAGTGCCTTTAACGGATAATTATAATACCAATACTGTTTATAAATAGGGCGCTCATCATCGGAAATAATATGATCATTACCGGTGATCATTTTAGCCATTTGATATCCCCAGTGGTTATTCAGCAGGTAAGCCTTATCGTTATTGATGGCAATGTTTGGGCTCATCAAAACCAAAGCTGCAATATCTTTGGGATAGGTGGCCGCAAGCTGCAAAGCATTGGTACCACCTGTTGAGGTTCCCATCAGTATTATTTTATTACCCAGTTGTTTTCCTATTGCCAATGCCTGTTTTGCAGATTCCCAATATTTATCAGAAGTAAGATTGGCCATCGGTTCGGTAGTATCTATACCATGCTCTGCAAGGCGGGATAAATAAATGTTGCAGCCAAACTCTTTGGCAATATTAGTATGTATTGGATTGCCTTCTTCCTGCGAAGCCGAGAAACCATGCAGGTAAATGATCGCATATTCGGTTTTTTGTTTCAGTGAATCATTGGCCCAAACAATGCGCGCTTCATTATCAGGCTTCAGTTTATGCTGTGACTCATTATTCTTTATAAAGGCCTCCAGTAAAGTTGGTTGAGAAGGTACGGAAGGCATTATAATTGCATATGTTGGTGTATCGGGACTTGGGCCGAATAAATAAACTATCCCTAAAATAATAATGATAATTAATAGCCACTTTAAAAAACGCATGATAATTATTTTAATTAAAACTACAGGAATTTTTTGTGCTTTATGTAGCCGCGATTGGGCAAGATGTCATAGAAATGTTGAAGTTTCTATAACGCCGCCCCCGGGTAATTTTTTCCCGGGATAGAAAGGATGATAAAGTGAAATTACGGGTAGTAGTAATATCATATGCATTCGTACTAAATCAAAGGACACATGATTTCCGAATTCCTTTTGTAACGATTTTTTCGCTATTCGTCTCATTTTTACAAAAAAGTAATATTTATGTATATATGTTTACAATGCAAAAAAATTCTTTACAAAAAACAAATTAGCATGAAAACATTTATCTATCCGGCCGCCGCAATTCTTATCCTTTTTGCTTCAGCTTTACATTTATTACATCACAGGCTTGGAAAATTGCCGATGACTCTTCCGTGAAATTTGATGGCGGCGATCCATCCGGTGAATTTAAGGGGTTGAAAGGCAGTTTAAAATTTGATGAAACAGATCTCGCCGGATCCAAAATTGACGTTAGTTTGGATGTAGCTACTATCAACACAGGTAATGGCATGAAAAACACACATGCCAAAAGTGAAAAGTGGCTTGATGCCGCGAAATATCCGGTTATAGAATTTACCTCATCATCCATCACCAAAACCGCTACCGGCTATGAAGCAAAAGGTATTCTTGACATGCATGGCGTTCAAAAAGAAGTTGTTCTGCCGTTTAATTTTGCTGATAATGTTTTTGCAGGAAATTTTGAAGTCAATTGTCTTGACTATAATGTTAATACAGCAGAGCCTGCACATGGGGCTGCCAAATTTAAAGTTTCGATTTCAGTTCCTGTGACGAAATTATAATCATGTTTAAAAAAATATTTTTTCACAGTATCATTGCCGGTATACTGGCTTCAGTAGACGGCATTATTTACAACCGTATTTACTTTTTTGCAACTGAGACAGATTTCTCGCGCGTGCTTAATAACGGTAGTATAATCGCACTGGATATAATGGTATGTCTGGCAGCCGGAATGATATATTGGGTACTTTTAAAATTGCTGAAGAAAAAAGGAGAAGCCGTATTTAGTTTTTTATTTTCAATTATATCCTTCGCGTGCATTATGATTCCTATTTCAATAACATTGCCATTAAAAGTTCAGTCTCCTGAGCTTTTTCCCGCCTTGCCGTACCAATGGTATTTTTCCCCGCGATGGCATGGTATACCGTGAGGCCTTTGTTTAAAGTTGAAGGTTGAAGGGTTGAAACTCAAGCCTCACCCCAACCCCTCTCCTTTAAAGAGGGAACTAACTTACCATAAAACATCTTCAACCCGAACCTTGAACCTTAAACTTCAATCAACTTTAACAACCGTAGGTCGCTAAAAAATTCAGGTTCGTCGCAGGATTTACCCTGTAGCTGTTTTTATAAAGTTGTTATCACTAATTTGGTGCTATGAAAAAAGCCTGGTATGCGAAAAAATGGATAACGATACTGATCCATGCGATTGCCTGGGTATTGTTGTTCTCCCTGCCTGTGCTATTGCGCCCATCTCATAACCCGAATGAAGCAAGGCCCCCCGCACCTGTAAATACCACTATCATTTTCATCATATCACGTATCAGTGATGCATTGTTAATCACTTTTTTTTACCTGAATGCCGCAATGCTGATACCACGATTATTGTATAAAAAGAAATATATTTCTTATACGGTATCCATTATTTTTTCCTTTGCATTTTATGTGATGGTCATGTGGTTATTATGGATGAATTTTACACACCCCGATATTAATTTCACTTTTAACAAGCATCTTTTTTTCAGCACTTTTATTTTTTTATTCATACTGGCCTGCAGCACTGCTTTTAAGACCATCCGCGATAAGATCATTTTCGACCAGCTGGTAAAAGATAAAGAGACCGAAAATCTTAAAACAGAATTATCGCTGCTTCGCTCACAGGTAAGCCCGCATTTTATGTTCAATGTATTAAACAACATGGTTGCTCTCGCCCGCAAACACTCAGACCAGCTTGAGCCTTCACTCATTAAACTTTCATCATTGATGCGGTATATGCTTTATGAAACGGATGAAGAGAAAGTATCGCTCGACAAAGAAACGGAATACCTGCAAAGCTATATTGACCTGCAGCAACAACGCTTTGGCAAAAAAGTGATCATTAATGTAATTATGTGCCAGCCAGACAAAATGTATGACATCGAGCCTATGCTACTGATACCTTTTGTTGAAAATGCTTTCAAACATGGAACGGGGCTCATCGAGAATGCCCATATTGATATTGAACTTAGGGCAGCAAAAAATATTCTTTATTTTAGTGTAAGCAATAAGTTCGATCCGGCTTCCATAGAAATAAAAGACAAAGCCAGTGGTATTGGTTTGGTAAATGTGCAAAGAAGGCTGGAGCTTTTACACCCCGGTAAACACAAGCTGGATATAACAAAAAATAATAGCCTCTTTACTGTTTTACTAAAAATAAACCTTGCCTGATGATACGTTGCCTTGCTGTGGATGACGAGCCGTTAGCACTCGAATTGCTCGAAGACAATATCGGCAAAGTACCATTTCTTCAACTGGTAGCGTCCTGCGATAATGCTATAGAAGCCATGAAAATAATGCAACAGGAATCTGTCGACCTTATATTTCTTGACATACAAATGCCCGGCCTTACCGGTCTGCAATTCATACAAACGATGACTGTAAAACCCATGATTATCTTAATCACGGCTTATGAAAAGTATGCGCTGGAGGGATTTAACCTCGATGTGACCGATTACCTGGTGAAACCGGTATCATTGGACCGTTTTGTAAAGGCCTGCAACAAGGCTCAGCAATTATTTGAATTAAGATCGCACCCCAAAAATGTAAGTCCTGAGGCTAACCCGGGATATTTTTTTGTAAACGTTGATTACAGTCTGGTAAAAATAACCATACCCGATATAATATATATCGAAGGCCTGAAAGATTATATCAGGATACACCTGAAAGGTTCCGGGCGTCCTGTGGTAACCCGCATACCCATGAAAACGATAGAAGAACAATTGCCCGCTGCGTCTTTTATCCGCATCCATAAGTCCTATATTGTCTCTGTTACATTTATCACTGCTATCCGTAAATCAAGTGTATTTATTGATACACTGGAACTCCCGGTAAGCGATACCTATCGCGACAGCGTGACCGCTCTTACCGGCAAATTATAGAAACCGGTATCCTGCCGGCTGGGTGGGTATCCAATCGAACATGGTTTCGTCGCAACATTTTCCCTCCTTATCTCATTTACCCCAAATGACGGACTTCGCCAGGTAAATTTGCCTTCAAATAAAAAAATCATGAAGAATTTACTTTTACTAATTATTGTAATCATCATTACGGGCAGTTGTTTATACGCACAGGCGCCAAAGGGTATTCCCGGTAATAACGGAGGCATGCAGAAACCCGCTAACGCCGGACATGTATTTGGTAAATTAACCGATGCCGATGGCAAACCGCTTAATGGCGCTTCTGTGATGGTGATGATGAAAAAAATTGATACTGCTACAAAAAAGATGAAACAGATATTGGTAAAAGGAGTAATCACAAAAAGCAATGGAGATTTTAATTTTGATGAACTGCCTGTTATGGGCAGCCTGCTATTAAAGATCAGCAGCAGCGGTTATAAAGCCATTGAACAGGAACTATCATTTTTACCAAAAAAGGAGGCTGGCGCCATGCCACCATCAACTGGTGGTTTACCCTCATTTGAAAAAGACCTTGGCAACATAAAATTATCAGAAGATGCGAAGCAACTGCAGGATGTGACCATTGCGGTTAGCCCACCGGCCGTTAGACTAAGTGCCGATAAAAAAATATTTAACGTGGAAAAGAACATCATGAGTGCCGGGGGTACAGGCCTCGATGTAATGCGCAATGTACCTTCTGTAAATGTGGATATTGATGGAAATGTAACCATGAGAAACAGTGCCCCGCAACTACTGGTTGATGGCAGGCCAACAACACTCACTCTTGACCAAATACCAGCCGATGCTATCGAGAGTGTTGAAGTAATTACTAATCCCTCTGCCAAATACGATGCTTCGGGTGGCGGAGCAGGTATCCTCAATATTGTATTAAAGAAAAATAAGAAAACCGGGTACAATGGAAATGTAAGGGCAGGTGTCGATAAACGCGGTGCATTGAATGGCGGAGGTGATTTTAATGTACGCCAGAATAAGGTTAATATTACGGCTTCAATAAACGGCCACCAGAACAAAGGCATTACCACCGGCACCACTGACCGTATTAATTTACCGGACGTTCCACAAACTTCTGTTTCTCAAAACAACTACAATAAAACAACCGGTGGTTTTGTTTTCGCAAAACTTGGAATGGATTATTTTATTACCAACAGGACCACGCTGTCGCTATCGGGTATTAAAGTACACGGGCAATTCAACCCAAATGAAAATATTAATATTTCAACAGACAGTTTATATAGCAATGCAAAAATAAACAGCCTGAGCAACCGGATTACAACGGGCACCAGGGAATTCAATGGTCAGGGGCTGGTATTCGGGCTGAAACATATTTTTCCAAAAGAAGGCCGCGAATTAACAGTTGATGCTAATTACTTTGGAGGAAAAATGGATAACAATTCTTTGATCACCAGTAACTACTTTCTTAAAAACAGCAATGACATTGACTCTACAGAATTACAAAAAACCATTGGCGGAGGAACAGATAAGAACTTTGTGATACAATCAGATTTTGTAAATCCCATCAATAAAACAACAAAGATAGAGACCGGTGTAAGGGCAGCTATACGCAGCAGGATCAATCAAAATGATAATTATCTTTTTGATGCAACAGCCAATAATTATGTGATCATTCCTTCAGCAACGAGTGATTATAAAAATACAGATAACGTATATGCGGCATATGCTACTTTAAGCAGCAGCATTAAGAATTTCAGTTATAATCTTGGTTTACGTGCTGAAAGTTCTGACTATTCCGGTAAGTTAACCAATACCGGCGAGCAGTTTAAGAGCAGCTATCCTGTAAGCCTTTTTCCCTCCCTGTTCCTGAGCCAGAAATTAAAGAACAAACAGGAACTACAGGTAAGCTACAGCCGCCGCATCAACAGGCCTAACTTTTTTCAACTGATACCATTTACAGATTATTCGGATAAATTAAATATTACAAAAGGTAACCCTGACCTGGTTCCTGAGTTTACGCAATCATTGGAGTTGTCTTATTTAAAGACATTCGAAGGAAATAACACTATTCTTGGTTCTGTTTATTATAAGCACACCAACAATTTAATTACCCGTTATTTAACACAGGAGGCCGATCCCGTAACAGGTACTGATGAGTTAATAAATACTTATATCAATGCCAACTCGAGCTATGCTACGGGGGCAGAAGTAACCTCACAAAATTATTTAAAGAAATGGTGGGATATCAGCACCAATATAAATGTGTACAATTCAAAAGTAAATACCGATAATGTAAACACAACCTCACAACCGGCAATGTGGAGTTGGTTTGGCAAGTTCAACAGCAATTTTAAACTGCCTTCCGGTTTTGCCATACAGTTTACTACAACCTATCAATCCAAAACCAACCTCCCTGTAAATACCAACAGTGGTATGGGCGGGCCACCTATGATGCAGAGCCAAAGCGCTTCACAGGGTTACATCAGGTCATCGTGGGGAATGGACCTGGCCGTGAAAAAAAGCTTCCTGAAAGACAATGCCGCTTCTGTATCATTGAGTATTAATGATATTTTCAGAACACGGATAAGCGATCAATATTCCAGCAGCGATTATTTTATACAGGACTATAGCCGCCTTCGTGATCCGCAAATGATACGCCTGAACCTGAGCTATCGTTTTGGTAAGCTTGACGCTTCTTTGTTTAAACGTAAAAGCACAAAAGGCGAGCAAAACGCTTCTGAGAGTATTCAACAATAATAAATTTTATTACACGAATTATACGAATAAAGAAATCAACTCTGTATTCATTCGTAAAACTCGTCGTGATTAGCGGGATTTGTTTTACTGGTGGAATTTCTTTTTGATATATCGCCCGCATTTTCTAACACAAATTTTAAGGCACTAATTGCACCAATGAGGGGAGAGTTCTACTCTCTATTAGCGTAATTCGTATAATTCGTATAATTCGTGTCTAAGAATTTAAATCAACTATTGAAAAAAAATCTGATTTAAAAATACTTCCTATAGGTACAATTTGTTCTCCTATGGAAATTTCATTCTTTGATATAGAATCAATATGATGCAGGGAAACAATGTATGACCTGTGTACCCTGATAAATTTATCCTGCGGCAACTTTGTTTCAAATGCATTCAGGCTTTTCAGTGTTACGATAGGCTTGCTTTTCCCGGTAATATATACCTGGATATAGTCTTTCATTCCCTTGCAGAAAAGAATATCATCAAATTTGATTTTTACAAATTTGTATTCAGATTTGATAAAAACAAAATCCTGTTTTTGTACTTTAGCAGGTTCATTTTGTAACGTAATAGATTCTTTCATAATGGTAAATGATTTGATTTTATGTTTTGATTATTAGGGTACTCATAAAACATATTGTAAATTTCTCATTCAATAATTAAAATGTTATAGTAGTACCGGTGATTGGACGTTTTTTATAGATGAACCCTTTTAAAGTATGGAAATATTTTAAAAAAAAACTGCTGAAATTTAAAAAAAGACAATTGGCTGACATTTGGCAAGTCGGCCAACAGATTTTTAGAAAAAACACCGTGGAGTTAGTGTATTTATGTCACAAAATTGTTTGAGATTTTCATGCAATCACTCTTTATATTTATAGAGAGAAAGAAATACATTTGGTGAGAATAATAAAATTATTTTGCAAGCTTTACTTTTTATGACGCCGATATTTTTCGGCCCAAAGCAAACTGCGCATTGAAAAATTTAGACCTGGAAAAATATTATATTGACAGATGCAATTTGATCCGGACAATCCTGTAATAAAACTTTGTACACAAGGGATGAATTTTGAAGCCCTCGGACAAACAGAAAAAGCAAAACAGCTATTCCAGGAGGCATGGCACATTTCTTCAAATGACTTTGAGAAATTTACATCTGCACATTATTTGGCCAGGAATCAAAAAGATCCCAAGGATGAACTTAAATGGAATGCGGAGGCCCTGGGTTTTGGAATGGCGATACATGATGAAAGTATGAAAGGCCATTTTTCTTCGTTGTATCTGAATGTGGGCAAGTCATATGAAACACTTGGAGACACAGACAAAGCAAAAGAAAATTATACATTGGCATTTCAATTTAGCACGTATTTACCGGCAAATGCTTATGGCGAATTACTAAAATCGGGGATAGGTGTAGCTTTGCAACGGTTAGGCGTGTACAATTTTAGGAATACGATATTAGATGAACTTATCAATAAATGGTGTGAAACAAAAGAGCTAAAACCATTGTCATTGGTTCTGCCATCTTATCTTGGTAATTTGGGACAGAAGGATGAAGCAAATAAATTAATAAGTGCGTTGAGCTTTCTTAGTTCGACCCGATGCTTAAGCCAGGAAGACCAGTCAAAAATTGACAAGCTGATTTCGGAATTATCAGTAGTTAAATGAAATTTAGCTGCCGTTAACTTTGCATCTTATAGGGAATAAAATAATTTTGATTGCCTAAACAGAACAGAGTTTTATAACAGCATTTGAATGAAGAAGCAAATTATTCACATCAGGAATAATTATAAATCAAACATAAATGGAATACAGACAATTAGGAAATTCAGGTCTAAGGGTCCCGGTATTTGGTTTTGGCACTGCGACGTTTGGTGGTGGAAATGATTTTTTCAAAGCCTGGGGAAATACCGATGTTGAAGAGGCAACCCGTATGATACATCTTTGTCTTGATGCCGGGGTAAATTTTTTCGATACATCCAATGTATATTCCAGGGGAATGGCGGAAGAGATCCTGGGGAAGGCAATTTCAGGATTACGGGATAAAGTATTGATCTCTACAAAAGTTACCTTCCCTATGTCAGACGAGGTGAATGATTATGGCTCCTCACGTTTTAATATTATTAAATCCTGTGAAGACAGCCTGAAACGATTGGCCACAGACCACATAGACATCTACCACATGCATGGCTTTGATGCCAACACGCCTGTTGAAGAAACCCTGCAAATGCTCGACAACCTGGTACAATCCGGGAAGGTACGTTATATCGCCTGTTCCAATTTTTCGGGCTGGCATTTAATGAAATCCCTGTCAGTTTCAGAACGCTACGGATGGTCAAAATATATTGCCCACCAGGTTTATTATTCGTTGATCAATCGTGATTTTGAATGGGAACTTATGCCACTGGGTGTTGACCAAAAAATTGGAGCCATTGTTTGGAGCCCTTTAGCCAGTGGAATGCTAAGCGGTAAGTATCGCAGGAACCAGCCAGTGCCTCAAAATGCCAGGGTGGCCCAGGGTGGGAGCCCCGTACACAGTGATACAATTGATAATGACAGGTTGTATAACATAGTCGATACCCTGGATGAGGTTGCCAAAGAAACCGGAAAAACTGTTGCCCAGGTATCTCTTAACTGGCTTTTACAACGACCTACCGTTGACAATATCATCATTGGAGCAAGAAATGAAGATCAATTGAAGCAGAACCTCGGAGCTACCGGTTGGAATTTAACTATTGAACAGGTAAAAAAACTTGACCAGGTAAGTGAAATATTGCCTCCCTATCCTTACTGGCACCAGCGACAATTCCCAATGTTGAACGCTGCACCAAAGTTATATGGGAAATAGTGTTTCCGCAATATTTATTACACGAATTACTGCGAATCAGCCTGGCGGTGGACAGGTTATACGAATTAATAACAGCGGCAAAGTTTTCGTGCGATTGTGGATAAAATTCGTTTATTTCTTAGCGTCATTTTACATTTAAACTAATACTAATTAAAAGAACTCTTAATAGTATATATACTTGTATTTTGGATGAAGGGCGTCGGAGCATGTATGATATAGATCGGAGGTTTTTTTTGTTTTGAAAAATGAATGAGCTCCTAAATTTAATTGTTGTAACCGATAGGAAATATGAAGTGTACGCAACTCTCACTAAACAGAGAAACTTATTCTTTTGAAATAATCCGGTTCGTTTTTATAATGGCTTAATCATGTAGCCGGGATAAAGTATCGTTGCTGTATTATTCTCTTTCCCGAAAGCGTCCCGGCGAGTGCAAAGAAAATTCCAATAAATGTAAATGATTCGCACAGGCCCATCCTGTCACTTACATTGTTTGTATCGGCAATAAACCTTGGTATGTGTAACAAAATAAACCAGGCTGATATCATAATACCTGAAAGCAGCGCGGCCAATCTTCTTGTTTGAGGTATCAAAAGGCCTGCACCACCGGCGAGCAGACAGATTCCGCAGAAATACGTCCAGAAAACATGAAACGGAATATAGGCAGGAATAAAATCTTTTACAAATGCGGCAAATTTAAAATGAGCATACCCGGAAGCAATAAAAAATGCGGCAAGTAAAATCGAGCCGGTTACTACAAGGCCTTTTTGTAAGCTCCCATCAAACCTGGACCCTGTAATGGTATTGCTATCCTCTCTAAAAAAAGAACTCGCTATAATCAAGGCTCCTCCAAACAATGCCATAGATTTATAAGCATTGGCCCAGTCATCCATGAAATGAGGTATGCGCCTCAGTATCGACAATAGGAAAATTAAAACAGCAATTACTAAAGCAGCTATCCCACCATTTTTTGTAAAGATGATCGCCATTGCTGCAATGACCAGGATGGTCCCGGATACATAAGCCAATCCCGGATTGAGCTCAAGCCCGGCGGGCCATGCCGGTGGACGGCCAACAATAAAATCTTTTGAAATAAAGCAAAGGATACCGAGCCCTGCTATGCCGGTAGCAAAGATGAGGCGACCTGGTTTTAATAATTTGGCCATTGATTAAGATTTAAATTATATCAATAGGGTTAACCTGGTGGACAGGTTTTTTCCAGGACGGAGAGCAACATTCAGATGCTGATCAAATTAAGAAAGCTTTGACCAACATTTATGAAAAGTTAATCAACATTTCCGAAACATTAATCAACAATCATGAAATATTGAGACACATTTCCGAAAAGGGAAACGTTTTTGCCAATAAAAGCCTGCATAATATGAACCAGGCGCTGTCGTAACAATTTACCGTACTAAAGTATTCCTCATTACATTTTGAAAATTTATTAGGTAGGGGAACCAAATAAATATTTGTTTCATTTGCGTTACGGCAAATATGATTGTTCAAATTTTGATTTATTGAAAAGCAATAATATTTTTTTCAAACCCGAAAGAATGTATGGTCTCGCATAAACATTTCCTGGTTGCAAAATCTTTTGCCGCATAAATGAATACAAAGCTGAATTTCTGAGTGCCCTTTATTTTTTGTAGAACACAAGCTCGTTTATGTGTGACATGACACAAGGTTAATATTGTGTCAATATCATATGCCATCGTGAGACACAACAGATCATAACCAGCCTCTTTTACATGCTGCGATTGTTTTATTCGTATATCCGGTAACATGCTGCAATCTAATCCACGCATAGTGCCTGTCGCACCCTGGTTGCCTGGCCCGGTTAATTATGTCAGTATATTATTTTGAACTCCTATATAGTCATCAACCCTTAAGTACTTTCAGATGATCCTGAAGTTGTTTGAGGTCAAAGCCTTCAAGCGACTTACCGGCTCTGAGCATTTCAGGAGAAAGAATTGCCCAGGCCTCATCACAGTATTTTGCATAAAACTGGTTTGTCATCTGTTGGATGCGGCCCCAGCTCACGCATTCCAGGTTTGTGCGATACGCGACCAGTGGAATATAATGGCCTTCCATTGGCTTAGGCCCCGCTACAACACTCCATGGCTTTCCTGCATTAAACTGGTCCATCGCTGAATCGGGGAATTTAATGCCTATACCCACAACCCCGAATAAATACAGGGCCTCGAGGAGCTGTTCCATGTTGCCCAATTCAAGGGAAACATAAGCCCCTATTTTATGTCGCTTACCTGCGGCGTCTATCAGGCCGGTTTTCTGCCGGTACTTTAATGCAGCACGCACATTGGTTCCCTGGTCGGTAGGATTGTTTCCATCGGAGTCAAGAGGCGCTTTTATGTCATAGCCTGTTACGGTGCTATAATCCTTAATCGCGTTGGCACCAGTGAATTTGGTAACCTTATCAACTTCCAAATTCCACAACATTGTTTCATGATCTCCTCCCGCGAAAACACAATCGCCGGCGCCACCGAATCCCGGCGCAACGGAATTGTCCGGGCCATTGCCCAGCATCTGCCAGGCTTTCGCCTTGACGAGCTTCTCATGGCCGAAATGTTTTGGATGCGAGGGTAAGGCCTCTGAAGTTCGAAATTGCGCAAACATAAGATCGCGCTTGTCGTAAGTTGCGGCCTGCTTGCCGAGTTTAAATTTTGCGTTCATTTTATGATTATTTGGTTTGTTTTATTTCGCTACCCCGCTGAAAGAATGAGGTAGCCTCATGTTTAGATATTTATTAAACAAAGTAATAATTAATGCGTACAAAAAAAATTTTTTGCATAAATATTGCAAAATAAAAACGAAGTGTTTTGAAAATAACTGTTCAGAATAAATTATTGGAACCAGTCATGCATAAAAATCAACAGCAAACGACGGGTTAAATATTTTCATTTGGGGTGTTTAAAATTCAGATCTTTATTCATCTTCGGTTTGGCAACATTGCATTAATTTTTAAAAAATATAGGTATGTATTTTCAACAACAATATGAATTTGTAAAATCGTCAAGGAAAGTATTGCATGAATATTGTAAAACTTTACCTGGTAAAGACTTTCTGATTGAAAACAGCGCTTTTGGGAGAGGTAGTATGAGAAATTTGTTAGTTCATGTTGGTAACACATATGAATTTTGGATTGGAAGGCACTCCCTCGGTAAGAATATAAAATTTACGGAATATAACTCAGTACAAAATGTTACAGAATCCGAAGATTTTTTTTTAAGTATCGACACGTTATTGGAAGAGTTTATAAATGTCTATGCCGAAAAGAATTTGATTGAAATTGAAATCAATAATAATGGCAGAATAATTATCGCAACCCCGTTAAAATTATTCACTCATGTAATCACTCATGAATTTCATCACAAAGGTCAAATCCTTTCATTGAGCAGGCATTTGGGATATATTCCAGTCGATACTGATATTATAAGATAATAATCAACTGCTAAAGACTGCAATTTATCTTTGCAGGAAAATTGTAGATGCTAACTCCGGTTTTCAGGGTAAAAAAATATGAACGGGAAGCACTAAAAAACATACAACATTACCCGGCATTAGCATGGATTAAACCACTTTCCTTACTACTAAATTTATAGCATACCATGACCCTTGAACACGTTGCCATTTGGACAGATAACCTGGAAAAATTAAAGGATTTTTATAGTAAATATTTTGGTGTGGTTTCCAATGAAAAGTATACCAATACTACCAATAGTTTTCAAAGCTACTTCCTCACCTTTGGGTCCGGCGCAAGATTGGAGCTAATGACAAAGCCCGGAATTCCTGATAATCCCAGCGATACCATCGGGACACAACATAAAGGTATTATTCATCTTGCCTTTGGAGTAGATACAATTTCGCAGGTAGATGCCGTGGCCAATGAACTCAGGCGTGATGGATTCGGGATATTAAAAGGGCCACGAAAGACAGGTGATGGCTATTATGAATTTGAAGCTTTGGACCCTGATAATAACCGCCTGGAAGTAACTTGTGTTTATCCTTCATCAAATTAATTTTACTGCGGGTCTCCCATGCCTGAATTTAGTTAAATATTCAAGCCAGCAGAATTACGGTTCCATTATATCTTCTGCAGGCTTTCCCTCGTAAAGTCATTTTTTACATTTCCTGTATTGAGTGTCCCGGCAGATTCAAAAAGTAAAATGTGCGCTTCTCCATCTGCTACGGGTTTGTGTTCGATACCTTTAGGAATAATAATAAATTCGCCCGGTTTTACTTCTATAGTCTTATCTCTTAGTTCTATTTTAAAATTGCCTTTTATAACCAGGAACATTTCATCTTCGCTGTCATGTTTATGCCATACAAATTCACCACTGACTTTTGACAATTTTACATGCTGGCCATTTAATTCACCCACAATGCGGGGATTCCATGTATCATGAATCAGGTCTAATTTTTCGGAGATACTTACTTTTTCTATTTTCATAATTTTCTTTTTTTTGATTCTTAAATTGATTTATGTGTTCCTCCTATGTGCCTGTGAACTATGGAAAGAATTTCATCGGAGTTATTTCATCCGCACGTTTTTTAGATCAGATCCGGGTATTTTTTTGGTCACCCATAGAAACTCCGCAAAACCAAGTACATCCCAAAATATATTTCCAATTAATTTTTTTC
>JBDTZL010000271.1:0-14870 GCA_040005125.1 Ginsengibacter sp. | reverse complement strand
ATCACATAACAAAATCCCTTATGTCATTGCTGATTAAAAACGGAAGGATCATTACAGCCGACGCCGATTACGTGGCAGATATATTTGTGGAGGGTGAAAAGATACATACCATTGGGAAAGATTTGTCTGCATTCGTAGAGACGCATTGCAATGCGTCTCTACAGACACAACATAATTCGGGTGCAGAGACGCAACACAATGCGTCCCCACCTCGCATTATCGATGCCTCCGGTATGTTGGTTTTCCCTGGAGGTATTGATCCGCATGTGCATTTGGATATGCCTTTCATGGGGACATTCTCCAGCGATACGTATGAAACAGGAACGAGGGCCGCACTCTTTGGTGGAACAACCACGGTGATTGATTTCGTATTGCAAAAGCAAAGCAATTCATTGCATTCTGCATTAGATGAATGGAGATCAAGATCCGATAATAATTGTTTGAGCGATTATAGTTTTCACATGGCTGTTACCGATTTTAATGAGAACACAAAAAAAGAGATCCCGTTCATGATCGAAGAGGAAGGCATCACTTCCTTCAAAACTTTCATGGCTTATAAGGGTGCATTGATGATCGATGACAGGCAGATGATCGGCCTGATGGAAGAAGTGAAGCAGCACGGGGGATTGATCAATGTGCATGCGACAAATGGCGACATGATAGATTACCTGGTTCAGAAACACCGGGAAGAAGGAAAGCTGGCTCCGCTCTATCATTATTTATCACAGCCGGAAGTTACTGAAGCGGAAGCTTCGGAACGGTTTATTGATATGGCAAATTACACGGGCTGCCCTGGTTATATTGTTCACCTTACCTGTGAGGGCGCATTGAATGCAATTAGAAATGCAACTAAAAGAAATCAGCATGTTTTTGTTGAAACATGCATTCAATATTTACTTCTTGATGCATCATTGTATGAAAAAGATTTTGATGGCGCAAAGTGGGTAATGAGCCCGCCCTTAAGAGAAAAGAAAGACCAGGAAACTTTATGGGCAGGGATCAACCAGGGCCTGGTAAATGTTGTTGCAACGGATCATTGCCCGTTTATGTGGGACCAAAAGAAAATGGGCGAAAAGGATTTTTCTAAAATTCCGAATGGCCATCCTGCGATTGAAAACAGGATGGAATTATTATTCAGCGAAGGTGTAAACAAGGGGAGGATCACTTTGAATAAATATGTTGAAGTGGCGTGCACCAACCCTGCAAAAATTTTCGGGATGTTTCCACGCAAAGGAACTATTGCGGTTGACAGTGATGCAGACATTGTAATTTTTGACCCTGGTAAAAAGCATAAGCTCTCGTCAAAAACGCATCACATGAATGTCGATTATTCAGGCTATGAAGGATGGGAGGTTACAGGCAAAGTAAAAACTGTTTTGTTAAGAGGTGAAGTTGTCATAGAACACAATAATTGTAAAGTGGAAAAAGGATTTGGTAAATTTATAAAGAGAAAGAAGGTGTCGCAAAAAATTTAGTCCTTCGATAAGCTCGGGATAACAAATGTTTAAATTGTTGCCCAAAGAAAAAAATGTACAAGTGAGTGACACAACTGGGATGCCATGAAAAACTATAGCTGGTAAACAAAAAAAACAAACCAACAAACAATATAATATGTCACGAATTATTAAATCTGGTTTGATTCAAATGTCTCTTCCAAAAACGGAAGGTGAAGGAACGATTGAAGAAATTAAAGAAGCAATGCTGCAAAAACATCTTCCGCTTATTGAAGATGCAGGCAATCAAGGTGTTCAAATCCTTTGCCTCCAGGAGATTTTTAACACACCATATTTCTGCCCGGGGCAGGATAAAAAATGGTATGCCTCTGCAGAATCTGTTCCCGGCGCAACAACAGAAAGGATGACAGAATATGCAAAAAAATACAACATGGTTATGATAGTTCCTGTGTATGAAAAAGAGCAGGCAGGGGTTTTATACAACACAGCAGCGGTGATAGACGCCGATGGAACCTACCTGGGCAAATATAGAAAAAATCACATTCCACATACAACCGGTTTTTGGGAAAAGTTTTTCTTTAAGCCCGGAAACCTTGGCTATCCTGTTTTCCAGACGAGATACGCAAAGATTGGCGTGTACATTTGTTATGACCGCCACTTTCCTGACGGGGCAAGAATTTTGGGCTTAAATGGCGCTGAAATTGTTTACAATCCTTCTGCAACTGTTGCAGGTTTATCGCAATATTTATGGAAGCTTGAGCAACCTGCGCATGCTGCGGCTAACGGATATTTTATGGGATGCATCAACAGGGTAGGAGAAGAGAAACCCTGGAACCTTGGGAGGTTTTATGGTTCATCCTATTTTGTTGATCCACGCGGACAAATATTTGCACAGGCATCGGAAGATAAAGATGAATTGCTGGTGGCAGAATTTGACCTTGATATGATTGAAGAAGTAAGAAATACCTGGCAATTCTTTAGAGATCGAAGACCGGAGACGTATGGGAAGCTGGTAGAGCTATAATGTGCAAATGTGAAAATATGAAAATGTGAAAATTAGCGGCTATTTTCAAATTTTCAAATTGTTTAATTTTCAAATTAATAAATGGCAATATCTTCCAACAGGTTGACTGAAAAAAAATATGAAGAAAACTTCAGCGACATTCATCCGCCGTTTGAAAATAAAGAGGCTGCATTGATCGAAGCAAACCGTTGCATTTTTTGTTATGACGCCCCATGTACAAAAAGCTGCCCGACAGGAATAGACGTTCCGAAATTTATTAAACAGATAACAACAGATAATATCAAAGGCTCTGCGCACACTATTTTTGTATCCAATATTTTTGGTGGAGGATGTTCAAGGGTTTGCCCGGTAGAAAAATTATGTGAGGGCTCATGTGTGTATAATTTACTGCATGAAAAACCGATTGAAATTGCAAAGTTGCAGCGCTGGTCAACAGAACCGGCTATTAAAAATAAATGGAAATTATTTGACCGCACCCCAGTAGCCGCAGGCGCTATAACAAAAAAAGTTGCCATTGTAGGTGCAGGACCGGCGGGGCTTTCATGCGCGCACGCGCTTTCCCGTGAAGGAATGGATGTTACAATCTTTGAGAAAGAAAATAAAGGAGGAGGATTGATGACCTATGGTATTGCTGCGTATAAAGTAACCCCCGAATTTTGTGAAGAGGAAGTTGATTTTATTACATCGCTTGGTGGCATTGATATCAAGTATGAACATAGTTTGGGAAAGGATATAACTCTTGCTGAGCTGCAAAAAAATTATGATGCGTTGTACCTGGGGATTGGGGTCGGCCTG
Organism: Ginsengibacter sp.; assembly: GCA_040005125.1. Taxonomy (GTDB): domain Bacteria; phylum Bacteroidota; class Bacteroidia; order Chitinophagales; family Chitinophagaceae; genus Ginsengibacter. The sequence continues at coordinate 11,597 of JBDTZL010000271.1, read as the reverse complement.
GCCAACCAGTTAAATATTCCGGGGGAAGAGTTGGAAGGAGTAGAGGATGCGATCAGTTTTATTTATGACATAAGATCGAAAGGTTACCCCAATGTGCCCGTTGGTGATAAAGTTATAGTGATCGGCATGGGCATGACGGCGATTGATGCAGCCACCCAGGCAAAAAGACTCGGAGCCAAAGAGGTAACGATGGTGTATAGACGCAGTGAGGCGGAAAAAAACTGCACCCAGGTTGAACTGGATATTGCCATGCTCGATGGCTGCAAAATGCAATGGCTTGCAGCGCCGGTTTCTATTGCCGGTGAGAATGGAAAAGTAAAAGCGCTGGTTTGTGATGTAATGAAGCTTGGCGCTCCTGATTTCTCCGGCAAGCCAGCACCAATAAAAACCGGCGAAACCATTACCATAGAATGTGATATGGTAATTAAGGCAACCGGTCAAAGTGCGTTTATAGAACTGGTAATGGAAAATGGACTGGAAAATAGCAAAGGAAAAATTTTGGTGAAAGATAAATCAGTAACAAATGTTAGTGGTGTATTCGCCGGCGGTGATGCCGTAAATGGCGGTAAAGAAGTAGTAGATGCAGTACAAGCAGGAAAGGATGGGGCGGCGGCGATTATACAATATTTGAGGCCTCAGAATTAAGTAATACATTTGCTTTGATACTTTAAAAGAAAGACTATATTAAACTTAAAAGAAAAATATATTGTAAACAAACAACAAAAACAGGTTGGGGTGCAGTTAGATATTAAAACTTTCAAGAGAATAGAGGAGGTACTGGAAAACTATGCTTTGGTTCAGTATATGAAAGAATCAAATAAAGATGAAAAATTAAATATTGACGAGGCCAAAACATTTTACAAAAAGCTTGTAAAAAAGTAAGAGTGCAAACAACTTACACTAAAACTTTTTTAAAAGATCTGGCGAAAGTAGTTCCTTAAACGCAGGCTACAGATTGAGAAATTTGTATTTGGGGAGTTACTTTCTATAAGTTCATTGGAAAATTCCGGTAACATCGAAAAGATGACTGGTCATAAAAATCATTACAAGGTAAGATTTGGTGATTACAGGGTTGGTATATTTAAAAATGATAACTCAATTGAACTTCAAAGAGTATTAAATCGAAAAGAAATTTATAAGTTTTTTCCTTAACAATGGCATCACTTCATGCAAACTTTCTCGGAATTAAATCTCCTAACCCATACTGGCTGGCAAGTGCGCCACCAACTGATAAAAAAATAAATGTGCTCCGGGCGCTGGAAGCAGGCTGGGGCGGCGTGGTGTGGAAGACGTTAGGTTCGCAGGTAAAGAATGTTTCTTCGAGATATTCTGCGGTGAATTTTAATGGTACAAGAATAATGGGCTTTAATAATATTGAGCTCATCAGTGATCGCCCGCTGGAAATTAATTTAAAAGAAATAAGCGAGGTACTTAAAGAATTTCCTGATCGTGCCATGGTGGTTTCATTAATGGCAGATAATAATAAAGAAAGCTGGCACGAGCTTATAAAAAAAGTTGAAGATACAGGGGCACATGGGCTGGAACTTAACTTCGGCTGCCCCCACGGGATGACGGAAAGAGGCATGGGCGCTGCAGTTGGCCAGGATCCTGACATTGCAAAAATGGTAGTAGAGTGGGTGATGGAAGTAGCCCACATTCCTGTTATTACCAAGCTCACACCAAATGTTCACTCGGTTGTGCCAACAGGCAAAGCAGTGGTTGAAGCCGGTACCCATGCGCTTTCACTCATCAATACTATTCAATCTGTTACAGGAATTGACCTGGATACGTTTGTTCCCAATCCTTACGTGGCCGGCAAGAGTGTGTTTGGCGGCTATTGCGGCCCGGCAGTAAAACCCATTGCGTTAAAAATGCTGGCAACCATCAGCCAGGATCCTGTTACTAACAAAGTTCCTGTCTCAGGCATAGGCGGAATCAGTACCTGGAAAGACGCGGCGGAGTTTATGCTTCTCGGCGCTTCCAATGTGCAGGTATGCACTGCCGTTATGAAGTATGGTTTCAGGATAATTGAAGACTTGTGCGAAGGGCTTAATAATTATATGGATGAAAAAGGCTTTGCAACCATTTACGATTTTATCGGCAAATCGGTGCCAGCGATTACGCATTGGGAAGACCTCGATATCAACTATCATCATGTTGCCAACATCAAGCAGGACAAATGTATTCATTGCGGCCTTTGTTATATTGCCTGCGAAGATGCCGCACATCAATCCATCAGCCTTACTTATGGTAACCCGTACAACACTTACGCAATAAAAGAAGATGAATGTGTAGGCTGCAACCTTTGCCAGTTAATATGCCCTGTTACAGACTGCATTACTATGATTGAGCAACGGGTTGCCCCGGAATACCTCAACTGGAAAGAGTTCCAACATCGCGGCTTGCCGTTGAATGATCATTAATTATTGTTGCTGAGCACAAGTCATCTTGATCCTATTGAAGGCCTTGTGAATAAAAAAGAAAAATTTGGTTAATAACTATAATTTCATGCCAACCTGGTCACTCAGTTATGCTGTTATTTCTTGGGCAACTTTAAAACTGGTGGTAAAAAGTGAACAGCTGCAGGAGATCTTTTAGTCCCGCATTCCGGTAGATATTGGTTTTTGTTTTATGATAGCTTTTTTTTCACTCAAAAGTTTATTAAGAATTTTCTTCTGTGGCTCTTTTTCAATATCTGTAAGTCTATCATTATTGAAAAGCCCCGTAATATGTAGAATTTGATTTTTTGACAATTTAGAATTCAATTTCATTTCATTTGAAATTGATGAAATTATCCTTTGTGGGGAAATGTTTAGTTTTTTGGTTAATTCAATTACAGATAAAGTTTTGTTGGTAACTTTTTGAGACTTTTTTTTTGAATTTACTTCCATACTCATAAAGATAATTATAAATTTGTTCGCATATTTTGTCTTTTGCCATGATAAAAATATTACTCTCAACTGGTTCCATCCGGGGAGTTCTCTTGTGGCACAAGAACGAGACTCAGCGTGAAGCTTCGCTTCATGTGCATTCTAAAAGATTTTTGAATTTCAATTACTCAGTCTCAAAATTTGCTCAAAGCTCAAGAAGCTGGCACAATAAACTTTCGCTTTTGTATGTCATTATAAAATAATTAATTTTATAAAAAAAAATATGATAACTGATTTGGAAGAGGTTATTTCGAAAGTAGAACTACTTGAAGACGCTGAGCAAAGGCAACTTGCAAAAATGCTCAGTGACGAACTAAATTGGGACACTACTTTACAAAATAGCCGGGAGAAATTAGGCGACTTAGCAAAGGAAGCTCTTACCGAGTATCAAGCCGGCAAAACTCAACAAACAAACTGGTATTGAAATCAGTTATTACAGATAGATTTATAAAATTTTTTACTAACCTTGACACAAAATCTTCAACTAATTCCAATAAACGAAAGGCCTGGAGACAACGAAATATTTGTCAATAATCCTTTATGCCGGGATTCTATTCATATGACAATTGATTTCTATAAAAAAGTTGGATTTGTACAACCATGGATTGGTTATTATGTCATACAAAATGGTGAGTTGGTTGGGAGTGCAGGCTTTAAAGGGCCACCAGTTAACGGGACGATTGAAATTGCGTACGGTACATTTGAGCAATATAGACAACAAGGGATCGGGACGGCAATTTGTAAACTATTAGTTGACTTATCCCTGGAGACCAACTCTCAGATAAAAATTACAGCCAGAACACTTCCGGAAAATAATTTCTCGGCCAGGATACTTGAAAAAAATAATTTTATATGTATGGGTATCGTTAACGATCCGGAGGATGGAGAAGTTTGGGAATGGGTTTTTAAAAAAGAATAGCCCCGGCAGATAATAAAAAATTATCACTATTGTCCGCCTAAAATTGGTTGTGCCTCGGCAAACCCTTTGTGGCTGGCGTTCTAAGCTCCCTCTCCACCGGATAGGGGGGTGGGGTGAGGTCAAGCCACCTAAGGAAGTAAGTCATTTAGCCCCGGCAAATAATAAAAAATTTCTGCTGCTTATTTTTTCAGTAAAATCATTTCCTCTCAATAAAAAAATGGATACGATACCGCCACTGATGGCTTAAAGACACTTCACATTTCGGTTGAATAAATTTTCAGGAAGCCCGAAAATTATAAAATTAAAACACTGGCAAGAACACGTCTGTTTCTGTGTGTAAAACCTCAATATGCCCACCACCGGATCATTTGCATAAAATCAACACGGCAGGTATTTAAAATATCTTTTAAATTGTTTATTTTTCATGATCGTTCCATCCTAACAATTCTTTATGAACCATCTCCATCTTCCTGATTACATCGTATTCTTCATCTATTTTGTTGTGGTATCGGGTTATGGATATTGGGTATATCATAAAAGGAAATCTAAAGAAATGAATTCCGGTGATTTCTTTCTTGCAGAAGGCTCGCTTACATGGTGGGCCATCGGGGCTTCCCTCATTGCGTCCAATATTTCGGCGGAACATTTTATTGGGATGTCGGGCTCAGGGTTTGCATTGGGGCTTGCCATATCTTCTTACGAATGGATGGCTGCGCCTACTCTGATCATAGTTGCTATCTTCTTTATACCTGTTTATTTGAAGAATAAGATTTTTACCATGCCGCAATTTTTATCGCAGCGGTATAATGATACAGTAGCGACTTTGATGGCAATCTTTTGGCTGCTGGTCTATGTATTCGTGAATCTTACGTCCATAATTTATCTTGGTGCGCTTGCTGTCAATTCCATATCAGGTATCAGCTTCGGATGGTGTGTAACAGGCTTGGGTATTTTTGCCGTGATCGTAACATTGGGTGGCATGAAGGTGATAGGATACACTGATGTGATACAAGTACTGGTTCTCATTATGGGTGGTTTGGTAACCTGTTATCTTGCGCTGACACTCGTATCAGAGCACTTTGGTTATGGCTCAAACATTTTAAAAGGATTAAGTATAATCAGGGAAAAAGCGCCTTCCCACTTTCACATGATCTTCGATAAATCAAATCCTTATTACAAAGATCTGCCGGGCTTGTCGGTACTCATAGGAGGCATGTGGATTAACAACCTCAATTATTTTGGCTGCAATCAATATATTACACAAAGGGCGCTCGGAGCAAGTTTGCCCACCGCAAGGAAAGGGCTTCTTTTTGCAGCATTTTTAAAATTGCTGATACCGCTGATAGTTGTGATTCCCGGGATAACGATGTTTGTTATGCACCAGAATGGAATGTTCCAGTCGGAGATGACAGATGTAAATGGTATTATCAAGCCCGATCATTCTTATCCGACCTTGATGAACCTGCTGCCTGCCGGTTTAAAAGGGCTCGCATTTGCCGCGCTAACCGCCGCGATCGTCGCGTCTCTTGCGGGCAAGGCAAACAGTATCGCCACGATTTTCTCATTGGATATTTATAAAAAATTCTTCAACAAAAACGCTTCAGAAAAAAAGCTGGTGAAGACGGGCCGCTTAACTGTAATAGTTGCCATGGTTCTTGCGAGCCTTGTTGCGCCTGCATTAAGGAACCTCGACCAGGCTTATCAGTTCGTACAGGAATATGTTGGATTTATATCACCAGGTGTGCTGTCAATTTTCCTGCTGGGGTTTTTCTGGAAAAGAACCACCTCCGCCGCAGCGCTTACTTCTGCCATTCTTACCATCCCGCTATCTGCCGTGTTTAAATTTCTTCCATTATGGACAAACGGTGCTTTCCCTGACTTTCCTTTTATGGATCGTATGACCCTGGTTTTTATTATTCTTATATTGTTAATGATCGTAATGAGTTTTGCTGATAGAAACAGTAAGAACAACCCGCAAGCGCTTGCCATAGATGCAAAGATGTTCCGTACAGCACCTTCATTCCTCGTTGCGTCAACTATTATTGTCGGGATACTTGCCGCATTGTATACCGTGTTTTGGTAGGAGGCTGCATCCTGGGGAAGCAACTTACCTGATTCCTGCAAAGCCTCACCCCAACCCCTCTCCTGCAGAGAGGGAACTAACTTATTACCTCCAACTTTTTTCCTGACTCCTGACCCTCAACAATTTGCGGAAGAATTTTAATAAACAACTTTTTAAAAGTATATTTATGCCTCAAAAAACGATTGATATGGACACCACAAATACTTTATCCACCAAAGAAATAAATCCCCTGCATAGTATTGAGCAGTGGGAAGACGACGTGCTGACCCGTTATCCGGTTGCAGGAAAAAAGGCAAAGGCTAAAGAGGAATTCCGCAATTATGAAACTTCTGCGAAAGACGCTACGGTCCGCGAGTTTTATCGCCTCAATCATAAATACCAGACCTATGAATTTGTAAGGCAAAAACAAAAGGAATTCCTGCAGTTTAATCGTAAAGAAATGAAGCCCTGGGAAGCAATGGAATTTTTAAATACGCTGGTAGATGACAGTGATCCCGATACAGATCTTGATCAGTTGCAGCACCTTCTTCAAACAGGCGAGGCTATTAAAGCCGATGGCCATCCTGATTGGTTTATATTAACTGGTTTTATACACGATATGGGTAAAGTGCTTTGCCTTTTTGGAGAGCCACAATGGGCAGTAGTAGGAGATACTTTTCCTGTTGGTTGCAGGTTCTCTGATAAAATTGTATATCCCGAATATTTTGATGCCAATCCTGATATCAGAGATGGGCGTTATAATACAAAGTATGGTATTTATAAGCCCAACTGCGGATTACGCAATGTTCACATGTCCTGGGGGCATGATGAATATTTGTATCAGATCGTAAAAAAGTATTTGCCGGAGCCTGCATTATATATGATACGCTACCACTCTTTTTACTCACAACACCGCGAACAGGCCTACGAGCATTTGATGGATGATCATGATCTTGAAATGTTTGCATGGGTAAATAAATTTAATCCTTACGATCTTTATTCAAAAAGCCCAAAACCCCCGGTGGTTGCAGAACTTAGGCCCTACTATGAAACGCTGCTGGCAAAGTATCTTCCCGGGAAAATAAGATTATAATAAAATTGAGCCGCATCAGGGTGACTGTAAAAATTCCATTTAAAGAAAAGCATGGAGTAAATAAGCTTAATGTGGATGGTATAGAACAGTCAGGTGCGATATAGAATGTCGTAAATAATGACCCGTCCATATAATAAAGCGTTTACCCATGAGCGTTATTAATCTCTTTAGAAAGAAAATTTGGTTACCAGCTATAGTTTTTCATGGCAACCCAGTTGTGTCACTCCCTTGTACTGTTGGTTCATTGGGCATCTTTGTTCAACTGACTTATAAAAAACATAGGCAGCTTATTTTATAGTCATGGTCGATCTTTCATGAATTGTTTAACAGAGTATGAAAACAGAAATGAAAATTCCTCTTTGTTGGCCAGCGACCAACAAAGGGGCGAAGCACTTGCCACACTCAAAACTTACAAAAAACTTTGTCACCCTGAGCTTGTCGAAGGGCCACTTGCAGAGTGCGTGGTAAGTTTTGTTGGTCTGTTTTACTGGCATAAAAGTAAAGATGCCGTAAGGATAGAGTAGGAGTATAGCGGGAAAATTAATTTTAAGGCAACCTGCCTTTTAATAATCATATATAATTGCGCCACTATTTTTTTGAATTCTCCCCGGTTTCTTAGCATTTTACATACTAATAGAATTGATATCCCGTTTTGGTACATCGAATGCCGGTAATATTCATGTCAAAAATTTTGCGTCTGTAAAAAGTGGAAAAAAATATTAAAATGGGATTTTGTAATTGCTTACATTCATCCAATGAGAAAAATATTTATAACCTGTTTACTTACAATAGTTTTTATGGAATTCATACAGGCGCAGGAAACAATTTCTTTGTATGAGGGCAATGTTCCGGGCAGCAGGCCTTACTCTACAAAAGAAAAATGGGAGCCACAGGATAATGGTGATACGATAGTACATTTCATATCGCAACCGACGCTTACTATATTTTTACCCGGTAACAATGCTAATGGAACCGCTGTGGTAATTTGCCCGGGTGGCGGATACTGGATCAGCTCTATTATAAAGGAAGGCTATGCAGTAGCGAGAAAATTCAATGAATGGGGCGTTGCCGCTTTTGTTGTAAAGTATCGTATTCCCAATGATTCTGCGATGACCGATAAAAAGATTGCTCCTTTGCAGGATGCACAACGCGCCATTCAAATAGTACGCGCGCGTGCTAAAGAATGGAATGTTGATATAAATAAAGTTGGCATCATGGGTTTTTCTGCGGGCGGTCATCTGGCTTCGACAGCAGCGACCCATTTTGAACATAGCTATATTGAAAACAAAGATCAAATAAATCTCCGTCCCGATTTTGCCATCCTTATTTATCCCGTTATCAGCTTCCAGGATAGTATTGGACACATAGGTTCCAGGGATCAGTTAATTGGGAAAAGGCCCGAAAAAAAATTACTGGATTCTTTTTCCAACGAACTGCAGGTTACTGCAAAAACACCACCGTCATTCCTCGTTCATGCAAGCGATGATGATGCTGTTCCTGTAATGAACAGCGTAACGTTTTATGAGGCATTGGTTAAATATAAAATACCGGCAGAGATGCATTTATATAAAAGCGGCGGCCATGGATTTGGAATGCACAACCCGACAACAAATGATGATTGGACGGAGCGCTGCAAAAACTGGATGCAGAGCATGGGATGGCTCGGTAAATAATTGCTTCAACTTTCTTATTTCATATCTTTAATTTCTTTTCTTTTTCAATTCAAAAAAATCAGACGTCGATTTACGGGCTATTTGCCTAACCAAAAAAATTATGCGTCATAGCAGTATTGAAGGCTCAAGGTTGAAGGTTCAAAGTTCAAGGTTTGATTGCAGCTTTAAACTATGAATTACGAACTTCATAACATAAATTTTTTAATTATGATCACGAGAATCTGGCACGGCAGAACAAGCCTGCCAAATGCGGATAATTATCTCTATTTTTTATTACATGATGGAACAATAGAATACCTGCAAACAGAAGGTAACTTATCTGTAAAAGTATGGCAGCATAAAGAGCAGGATTGTTGCCATTTCTGGACAGTTACCGAATGGACAGGCATCGATGCCATCAAAATTTTTGCAGGCGAAGATTATGAAAAGGCCAAATACTATCCAAAGGATAGCGGCATGTTATTGGAATTTGAAGAAAAAGTAAATCACTACGAAACGTATTCTGTATCCGGGTAATAAAAAGACCCGGAATTGTTAGCAAAACGCTTTCAAACCTTGACCTTCAGGGGCCTCACCCCAACCCCTCTCCTGCAGAGAGGGAACTAACTTACCTTGAACTTTGAACTACGAACTCTGAACTACGAACTTGCCTTCTATAATATTTCATTCCACGTATTCTTATCTTTTAACAGCACTTCACGCAGCAGGGCGATTGGTGGCATACCATTGTCAAGTACCAGGTCATGAAATTTCTGCAGTGAAAAATTATTGCCTTCCTGCTTTTGATAATCATCACGAAGTTTTAGTATTTCCAGTTTGCCAATGGTATAAAAAAGATAGCCGGGATCAAATGTTCCGCGTATAGCTTCCTGCCTTGACGGTTTATCTCCCTGGTACCAGTTATCCATAAAAAATTTTGTGGCACTGTCAACCGGCATATTTTGGCAATGTGTTTTTATGGAGACACATAACCGGCATAGACGAAGTAACGCATCTCCCGATTGTGCAAGGCGATACTTTGCAGCTTTTACAGAATCCCCATTATGCCCATAGCCTTCATCAGCCATCATTTTTTCACAGTAGTGAGCCCAGCCTTCAACAAAGGCATAGCTGCCAAATATCTTTTCAATTTTGGTAGCCGATGAAGCGTTGAGATGCAGGAACTGGGTATAGTGGCCAGGGTACACTTCATGAATAGTTACATTGTCAGTAGTGTAATAGTCAAATTGTGCAAGCCAGTCTTCTTTTTGTTTTGCCGTCCATGAAGCATCAACCGGGGTGATGTAGTAAAAGGCCTCTGTTGCCTTTTTTTCAAACGGGCCAGGAGTATCCATAGAAGCTGTACTGGTCGCACGTGCATATTGCGGGGTCTCCTGTATCTGCACCGCAACTTCAGAAGGCATAGTAACTATTTTCTTATCAGTAAGAAACTGCTTTATGGCCGCCAGGTTCTTTTTTGCCTCGGGAATGAGATTCTCTGCAGTAGGATGTTCTTTTTGTATAGCATGATAAACATCAACAGGTTTTTTAGCCGGGTCAATGATCTTTGCAGCGCCATTGAATACATTTTGTTCTTTCTGAAGTTCTCTTAAACCGATTGCGAGTATAGAATCGGGAGACATGGTTATGTTCTCGTTGTAGAGTAACATCTTCTTATATTTTTCTTCACCCAGTGCATAATGGTTATTGGCCTTTGGAAGCTTTTCTTTTTTAAGATATTCTGCAAAAGCATTTACCTGGTCTACCGCTATTTTGTTAGCTGCCTTAAATGACGCCATCAGTGAATCATTTTTAACATCTTTGAGTGCTATAACCAGATCCCCTGATAGAAATGATGCAGAACCTTTCGCTACTTCAATGGCGGTCTCTACCAATGGCTTGCCAAGTGAATCGTCAAGGTTTGCCCTGGCTGCGGCAAATATTTCCGGAGCTTTGTTTTCAATGGCAATAATAGATTTGATTCTTTCTTCCAGGGGTGCAAAATTTCTTTGAACATAAATATTAACATCTATAACGCCTGCGTAGGTCATCGGATTCTTTGTAAACGATCCCATGTCTTCAAATCTGAATATCTCTGATTGAATACCTGACCGGAGAATACGATAGTCGTAAAAGGTTTTAGCGCTCATGGAGCCGGTATCCATCACTGAAAGTTTTTGATCATACTCTTTTAATCGTGCCAATTCACCTTCAATAGACGCTTTGTTTAAGCTGGTTGTTTTGCCATCGTATTCGTGAAAACCCAGTGCCACAGCACTCTGTGGGCGCCATGCCAGGTAACCTATAAGAAAATCATCAGCTAATTTTTGAAACGTTGTATCGGCAAAGCCTGTTGAACTTGTCACTTTTGTTTCAGTCGTGGTACTGTTATTATTGCAACTGTTCATTACGGATACAAGGAGCAGGATACCAAATATTTTTATTCGCATGGAGATTTTTTTACTTTTGGAAGTTAAGATAATGTGTATTGCAATCACTTGTAATTGCAGGCAATAAATATACACCGCTTTTCAGAAATAATTTGTTGAGGAATTGAGCTGAAACATTTGCCCCTAAAATATTCTTTTGTATCTTTTAATCAATGATTTATTACTGAATTCCTCAAAAAGTTGTGGACAAATATTTTCAATCATGTTTACTACAAAACCAACATGACAAGGAACTGGATTAGGATTATCTTTAAGCTATGACATTATTAAAGCACATGGCGAAAAATAAAATTTGAATTGCCAAAAGATGATGGCGCTGAGTTTACAATTTGAACTGCAAATATTTCTATAATGAAAACACTGGTTACTAAACTGGTCTTGCTTAATATCTTGATTGCAAGTTCCTATGTTGCCTACACGCAGGGTGATTCACTCTACATTGATTCTTTGAAACAGGTTTTATTGACTCAGAAAGAAGATACCAACAAAGT
>JBDTZL010000209.1:0-14895 GCA_040005125.1 Ginsengibacter sp. | reverse complement strand
TCTGGTTATTTGGAGCTGTTGCATTTTTTATTCTTGTGCTGGCATGCATCAATTTTTTGAATCTTTCCACTGCAAGGTCAGCCAACAGGGCGAAAGAAGTGGGGCTTCGTAAGGTAATTGGTTCACAGCGTATCGGCCTTATTAAACAATTTCTTACAGAATCACTGTTATATAGTTTTCTTTCTTTTAGTATCGCTCTTATAATTGCTTATATACTGTTGCCATTTTTTAATAAAATGTCCGGCAATGAATTAACAATACCATGGTTACATTGGTGGCTGTTGCCGCTTTTGCTTGTATCTGCAATCATCGTCGGTTTAATTGCAGGCATTTACCCTGCTTTTTACCTTTCTTCTTTCAAACCTGTGAATGTATTGAAGGGAAAATTAAGCAGGGGCAGTAAGAATTCAGGCTTGCGTGGTGCACTGGTAATATTTCAATTTGCAACTTCATTGATTTTAATAATTGGAACATTGGTTATTTACAGGCAAATGCAATTCATACTTAATACAAAAATCGGGTTTGACAGAGACCAGGTTGTTATGATACAAGGCACAAATACACTGGATAAACAAACTGGTTCATTTAAAAATGAATTACTAAAACTACCGCAGGTCAAAAGCGTTTCAGTGAGTGATTTTTTACCAGTCAAAGGATCTAAAAGAAATTTCAATACCTTCTGGAAAGAGGGTAAGATAAAGGAAGAAGCAGGTGTGCATGCTCAAAACTGGGTAGTCGATAACGACTATATTCCAACACTGGGGATGAGGATTATTGCCGGGAGAAATTTTTCAAAAGATATGCCTACCGATTCACAGGCGGTTATCATAAATAAGGCGATGGCAGACCAGATGGGCTATACAAGCCCGTTGGGGAAAGTAATTACTAATGGCAACAACCATACGATCATAGGAGTTGTGGAAAATTTTAATTATGAATCCATGAAGCAGGAGATAGATCCCCTTTGTATGTTTTTGGGTAGCAACAACAGTGTGGTATCTGTAAAAGTAAACGGTGCTGATATGAAAAAGGCCATTGCATCTGTTACCGGTGTATGGAAAAAGTTTTTGCCAAACCAGGCGATGCGTTATGATTTTCTCGATGAAAGCTATGCGGCTATGTATGCAGACGTACAACGTACGGGCCTTATTTTCACCTCGTTTGCAATCCTGGCAATTTTCATAGCGTGTCTCGGGCTATTTGCATTAGCTGCCTTTATGGCCGAGCAGCGCAGCAAGGAAATTAGTATTCGAAAAGTATTAGGGGCTTCCGTCAGCAATTTGTTTGCATTGCTTACAACTAATTTTTTAAAATTGGTGTTCATTTCCTTACTTATAGCAATACCGGCTGGTTGGTTATTGATGCGAAAATGGCTTCAGGATTATGCTTATAGGATATCGATAACGTGGGATGTATTTGTTTTTTCCGGTTTGGCTGTGCTGCTGATTGCATTAATAACAATATGCTTCCAGGCGATAAGAGCTGCAGTTGCAAATCCTGTAAAGAGCTTGAGAGCAGAGTAGGGGCAACCCTTGCGGTCGCCCTCAGCAATGGTCAATTGTCAATGGTCAGTAGTGAATAGTCAATGCAAATAAACAATAGGATACGGAACATGAAGCGTCGCAAATAGATGGCGTCCCTCTCCTTCGGGGTTGGGGTAAGGTAATCAAAGTATGCAAATTATAAATTAAAATTATGATAAAGAACTTTTTCAAAATAGCCTGGAGAAATATCCTTCGCAACAAGGGCTTTTCTATTATTAACATAAGCGGGCTGGCAATTGGTATGGCAAGCGCTGTGCTCATTTTATTATGGATACAAAATGAAATGAGCCATGACAAATTTCATGCAAAGAGTGATCGCATTTATACAGCCAATAACAGGGATAAATTTAATGGCGAGGTATGGGCTTGGGCCCGTACGCCAAAGGTGTTAGGACCCACTCTTAAAATGTCATATCCTGCCGATGTGGAAGACGTGGTAAGAAGCTCCTTTGCTAATTTTTTGTTTACAGTAGGGGAGCAGCATCTCAATGTTCAGGGAAACTTTGTTGACTCAGGTTTTTTGAATGTATTTAGTTTTCCAATACTGGAAGGAAATACTAAACAAGCGCTGAACGGTAATTATAACGTGGTGATTACTCAAAAGCTCGCAAAAAAATTATTTGGTAATCAAAATGCAATGGGTAAGGTAGTTCGTATAGATAGCGTAGATAATTTTACAATTACAGGCATATTAAAAGACCTGCCTAATAATACTGCTTTCAATTTTGAATACCTGCTACCGTGGGCTTACATGAAAAAAATACACCAGGACGATGAAGCCTGGGGCAATAATTCTGTTCAAACATATATTTTGCTAAAACCTGGTATATCACAAAAGGCTTTTGATGCAAAGATTAAAAATATTACGATCAGTCATACAGTAAATACTAAGGATCCGTCAACAACACAGGTTTTTACACAACTCTTCAGTGACCAATGGTTGTATTCCGAATCAGAAAATGGCAAGTATGTAGGCGGACGAATCGAACAGGTAAAATTATTCAGCATCATTGCTGCTTTTATATTGCTGATAGCCTGTATCAACTTTATGAACTTAAGCACTGCCCGAAGCGAAAAAAGAGCAAAGGAGGTAGGTATCCGCAAGGTAGTCGGCGCTCAAAAGAGATCGCTGGTTATCCAGTTTATCAGCGAGAGTATCATGCTTGCTTTTCTTGCAGGTGTTCTTGCGGTTATTATCGTTGAGTTAAGCCTGGGCGGTTATAATAAGCTTGTTGGCAAAGAACTGTATATCGATTTTGGCAATCCTTACCAAGTCGTGATGAAAAAATATAACTCCGCATATCCATTTGAATACAGTTTTGTAGACGATCAGTTTAATAACCGCTTTGCAAGCGAAAGTCTGATAGGCGAGCTATCCCGGATATTTGCTATCCTCGCTATTATAATTTCCTGCCTGGGTTTATTTGGTTTATCTGCCTATACTGCCGGGCGCAGAACAAAAGAAATAGGCATTCGCAAGGTGCTTGGTGCAAGCGTAACAAATGTTACCCGGTTATTGTCAAAAGAATTTTTGCAGTTGGTATTTATATCTGCTGTTATTGCATTCCCGGTAGCATGGTGGGCCATGAATAACTGGTTGCAAAATTATTCTTACCGTATAAGTATTAGTTGGTGGGTATTTGCTATTGCCGGTATTGTAGCGATTGCAATTGCCCTATTCACCGTGAGCTTCCAGGCAATAAAGGCAGCGATAGCAAACCCGGCTAAGAGTTTAAGAACAGAATAGTTACGAATGAGCAAATGTGAAAATAACTTAATGTGAAAATGAATGCGGCTAGCAGTAATGTATAATCGAAAATTGAGAAAATCGAACTTCGTACATCGTAAATAGAAGGCTATGTTTAAGAATTATTTTAAAATCGCATGGAGAAATTTGCTAAGGAACAAAACTTTTTCCATTATTAATATTACCGGTTTGGCAATTGGCTTATGTTGCTTTTTGCTGATTGCCTTATACGTGCTGGATGAATTGAGTTATGATAAATTTAACCTCAATGCCGATCGTATCTACCGAATCAATTCATTCATACGCTTTGGAGGAACTGATTTGAACATGTCGCTGTCATCCGATATGACTGGACAGGTTCTGAAAAAGGACTATCCGCAGGTAGAACAATATACGCGCATCTTTAGCCCGGGGAGTAAGCTTATAAAAAAAGGGAATGTTTATATTAACGAGCAAAACGTGGCAAACGTTGATTCGACTTTTTTTGACGTATTTACTTTCCCGGCAATCGACGGCAATACCAGTACTGCACTAAACGAACCAAATACTGTAGTCATTAGCGAATCGGCTGCAAAAAAATATTTTGGCAATACCGGTGCAATTGGTAAAACCGTTGAAACAAATGATAATGGAAAAACTTTGTATAAAGTAACTGCGGTTATTAAAGATATGCCGCATAACACGCATTTTAATTACGATTTTCTTTTTTCCATGAAGAATGTTGCTTATAAGTGGGGACAGTTCACCAGTCATAATTTTCACACGTATTTGTTGCTGACTAAAGGAACCGATTACAAAGCCTTTGAAAAAAATTTTAATGCATATATCAATAAATATGTGTTGCCATATGTTCAGCAGTTTGTGAAAATGAAAAGTATGGATGAGTTTAAAAGAGCGGGGAACAGGCTCGAATATTCACTGATACCTTTAACAAAAATTCATTTGTATTCTGACCTTTCCTATGAGTTAGCCCCAAATGGTAATATACAATTCGTATATATTTTTTCCATTGTCGCATTATTTATTTTGGTGATAGCCTGTATAAATTTCATGAACCTTACTACAGCACGCTCTGCCAACCGCGCAAGAGAGGTGGGCATAAGAAAAGTGCTTGGTACCGAACGCAAAGAATTGATACTCCAATTTCTCACTGAATCTACACTCATGGTGATACTTTCATTGATTATTGCGGTTGGTACTACATCGCTGGTGCTGCCATTGTTTAATACCGTAGCAAACAAATCAATGACTTTGGGAAGCCTCTTCTCACCGCTTATTTTACCATTGCTTATTGCGCTGCCATTTGTTGTTGGTTTGCTGGCGGGCATTTATCCTGCATTTTATTTATCAGCATTCAAGCCGATAGAGGTTCTAAAAGGAAAATTAAAATTGGGTGGTAAAAGTAGCGGATTAAGAAGCGTATTAGTTGTGTTTCAATTTGCCACTTCGATTTTTCTCATCATCGGCACAATTGTGATTTACAAACAACTCTACTATATACAAACAAAAGATATCGGTTTTAAAAAAGAGCAGGTGCTCATTATTAATGATGTTTATGTGTTAAATAATAATGCTATGGCCTTTAAAAATGATGTATTACAGATGAATGGAGTATTGAGCGCCACGATCAGTGGATTTTTGCCGGTGGATCATACCAATCGCAATAACCGAAGTTATTCCACGGGTGCGGCGATAGACACAAAGAATGGTTTTAATATGGAAGATTGGGTAATCGATTATGATTACATCAAAACAATGGGAATGCAAATAATAAAAGGAAGAAATTTTTCAAAGGATTTTGGCAGCGATTCCGGGGCTGTCATCATAAATGAAGAGACGGCAAAAGTTTTGGGATATGATGATCCGATCGGAAAAAAAATCTATACCTCTGATGGAGACAATAAATCTATTTCGTTCAATATTATAGGTGAAGTAAAAAATTTTAACTATGAATCGTTGCGACAAAATATCGGGACGTTAGGCTTTTTTCTCGGCAATAACACCGGGCTTGAATCATTTAAAGTAAACGCGTCCAACATTAATAACCTGTTGATCCAGGTGGAAAAGAAATGGAAGGCTATGGCGCCGGGAACTCCTTTCAGCTATCGTTTTTTAGATGATTCATTTAATTCAATGTACCGCTCCGAACAACGCGTGGGCAAAATCGCCATGATATTTTCTGTGCTCGCAATATTAATTGCATGTCTTGGTTTGTTTGGTCTCGCAACTTTCGTCGCAGAACAACGCACCAAAGAAATCGGCATACGAAAAGTATTGGGTGCCAGTGTGCAGGGTATTGTTCAGTTGCTTTCAAAAGATTTTATCATCATGGTGGGTATTGCATTTGTAATTGCCACCCCTGTTGGCTGGTATTTTATGCATAGATGGCTGCAGGAATTTGCTTACAGAATAGATATCGGCTGGTGGATTTTTGCAGTTGCGGGTATAACTGCATTATTCATTGCATTGGTGACAGTAAGCTTCCAGGCAGTGAAAGCCTCGCTTGCTAACCCGGCGATAAGTTTGAGAACGGAGTAGGGGCTACCCTTGCGGTCACCCTGTCAATGGTCAGTAATCAATGCAATAGTGGTCAATGACCATTGACTATTGACCAATGACACCCGATACCCGATTTTAACTACTTAATAGATACGTATGTTTAAAAGCTACTTTATTATTGCCTGTAGAAACCTGGCCAGGAATAAAAGCTATACGGCAATAAATATTATTGGGCTTGGTGTTGGAATAGCAGCCTGTATACTAATTGGTTTGTTTGTATATAATGAAATTAGTTTTGATAACAACGTTCCGGATAAGGCGCAAATTTACCGGCTGAATGAATATGTTCATTATGATGGTACAGCGCCTCAGCTTTCTGCTGCAATAGGGCCTCCAATAGCCCCTTTTCTTAAAAATAATCACCAGGAAATTGAAGATTATACACGTGTATTTCCAGCAACGCCTTTTATTTATCCTTCCATAACATTAGAATATAATGGCAAAAAAATCACAACGAGCCAAATGGCATGTACTGATACCTCTTTTGCTGGTATGTTCAATACTAAGATAATTGAAGGCGATAAAAGCAATTTTATCAGGATCCAAAACAGTATTGTTCTTACGCAAAGTCTGGCCTATAAAATTTTTGGCAAAATAGCAGCACTAAATAAAATGCTTGCATTGCATACAGGTGATTCTACTATTTATGTAGCAGTGAGCAATGTTATTGCTGATTTTCCTAAGACATCACACCTGCAGGTTGAGGGGTTACTCCCTGTACCCCGCGATTTTGAAAATGGCTTTTTAGGGACTAATTACGGAGTATTATTAGGGCCCTCATATTTAAAGTTAAAGCCGGGAATCAATATTAATACCTTCCAGGCGAAACTTACCCATACGATACATGATAAGAACCAGTTTATTGATATGCGATTGCAACCTTTGGAACAAGTGCATTCCCAATCAACTGACATCAATTACGACTACTTTAATTATAAAAAGATCGACGGTAAGTACATTGCAATTTTTATTGCTATTGCCCTGGCAATATTCATCATAGCCTGTATAAATTTTATAAATCTTACCATAGCCATTGCGGGTTACCGGGGCAAAGAAATAGCGATTAAGAAAATTGTAGGCGCAAAACGTGTCCAGATCATATTGCAGATAATAACAGAAACATTTCTTTCAGTTTTTATAGCTTTATTATTATCCATTTTACTGGCTGCGGTTTTTCTGCCTTATCTTAATAATATCTTAAACGGGGAATTGGGAGTAAATACTTTATACCAACTAAACCTCCTTGGTATTTATACAATAATTCTGCTTATTACAACTTTCCTGGCAGGTTCATATCCGGCCTGGTTAATTTCATCTTCTAAAATTAATAACGCATTAAAAAGTAAAATTTTATTTGGCCGGTCACGCACGTCTCTTCGAAATGTTTTGGTAACCGGCCAGTTTACTATTGCTGTTATTTTTATTGTAGGCATGGTTGTATTTCTAAGACAATTAAGGTTTTTGCAAAGAAAGGATTTAGGATACTCCTATAACCAGGTAATAAAAGTTCCATTGGATATTCAAAGCGCCCTGAAATTACCGGTCATGCGCTCTGAATTATTAAAAATTAAAGGGGTCACTGATATTACTTACGGTTTCATGGAATTGGGTGGAAATGGTTCGCTTTTCGGAATTAGCTATGTTGCTCCGGGCGGGGAAAACAAGCGGGTATCAGTAAACCTGGAAAATGCTGCAACCAATTACGTTCAATTTTTTGGAATGAAGATTATTGCAGGCCGTGATTTCAATAAAGACAATAGTGTAAACGAATACCTTATTAATGAGGCGCTTGCAAAACAGATTGGGTATAGCAATCCCGTAGGGAAACAAATTAACTTAGCTGATTTACCCCCTGGTATAATTGCAGGCGTTGTAAAGGATTTTAATTACAGCTCCTTACATATGAAAATTGAGCCTTTATTGATAAGTTCCGTTAATGATCGCCCTGTGTGGAAAAGTCAACTTTATATAAAAATATCAACTGCCGAAATCTCTCACACTTTAAAAGAAGTAGAAACCACATTTAAATCAATTTCAGGAAATTCTAATATTGGTTTTGAGTTTCTTGATGAACACTTTAAAGAAATGTACAACGCAGAAAAGGAAGCTGGAACTATGGTTGCAATTGTTGGCGGCCTGGCTATATCAATTGCGTGCCTTGGGTTGTTTAGCCTGGCAGCCTTTATTATAGTAAAGCGCACTAAAGAAATTGGTATACGCAAAGTGGTAGGAGCATCTGTAAATAATATTGCTGTTATGCTATCAAAAGATTTTATAAAACCCGTATTCATTGCCATTCTTATTGCTTTCCCGGTGGCATGGTGGACAATGAATATATGGTTGCAAAGCTTTGCTTATAGAATTACTATAGGGCCAGGTGTATTTTTAATTGCCGGGGTTTCTATCATTCTTATTTCTTTATTAACTGTGAGTTTCCAGGCTATAAAAGCAGCGTTTGCCAACCCGGTGAAGAGTTTGAGAAGTGAGTAGGGGCGACCCTCGCGGTCACCTTTTCATATAGCTCGCAAAGGAGTCTGTACTTATTTGTTTGAGAAGTGAGTAGGGGCGACCCTCGCGGTCACCCTGTCAATAATCAATGGTCAGTAGTCAATGGTGGGTCAATGACTCATTGACCAATGACTCATTCCCAACTGTATCAAAATCGTACACTTCTGTATCAAAAACGAACTATTTCGTATTCCATCCACAGACTATTCTATTGTAAACCACTTACATTTTAATCCGGCATGCGATTGGGGCATTTTTTGCGGTGATATCTGGGATATAATCATTGGGAATCATCCAATTAACAAATAATCATATCTGGTAATTAATTAGTAATGCTTATAACATTACAGGCTTTGGGGCTATTAAAGTCGTCATTGGCAACCCAGGTGAAAAATCTGAACAGGATAAGTCTGGTAACGTCAAAGTGACGAAAACACAAAATAATAAATCAGGCACTTAAAAAAAGCCATGATAAAAAATTATTTTAGAACCGCCTTTAAAAATCTTCAGCGTAATAAAAGTTATGCTGTTATTAATATGTTGGGTTTGACGATTGGAATTGCGGCCTGCCTGTTAATGGGTAATGAATAAATGGTTAGAAGGTTTTGCGTACCGCATACACATCGGCGGAGGGGTATTCATAATTGCAGCTGTCTCAATAATGATTATCACTTTATTGACTATTAGTTTCCAGGCAATAAAAGCGGTGATAGTAAACCCGGTGAAGTCGTTAAGAGCTGAGTAGGGGCAACCCTCGCGGTTGCCCTGCCAACAGTTAATGGTCAATAAGGGGGAGCGAAAAAAGATCATCAATCATAAAAAGGAAATAAAAACTTATGATAAAAAATTATTTAAAAATCGCGTTGCGTAATCTTTGGAAGAACAAAGCATTTTCTGCTATCAATATTCTTGGTTTAGCAACAGGCCTTGCTGTTTGTTTGCTGATCGTATTGTACGTGGTTGATGAATTGAGCTATGATAAATACAATATAAACGCAAACCGCATTTACCGCATTAATGCAGATATATACTTTAATAATACAGAGGCTAATATGGCGGTGGCTCCTGAGCCGTTAGCACCCGCACTTAAAAGAGATTACCCGGTAGTGGAACAAATTGCCAGGTTAAATTACCAGGGTGATATATTGGTAAAAAAAGATAACCACAATGTACAGGATCATCATTCGGTTTTTGCTGATTCTACTTTTTTTAGTGTATTTACCATTCCAATGATTGCGGGCAATGCTTTAACAGCATTAAAAGAACCTAACTCAATTGTAATTGATGAAACTACCGCCAGGAAGTATTTTAACAGCACCGATGTACTCGGCAAAACGTTGTATGTGGATAATTCAACAAATTGCAAAATAACAGGTGTAATAAAAGATATACCAAAGCAATCTCATTTTCATTTCAGCTTTATACGCCCGAGAGGAAAAGACAATGAATCGTGGTTAAGCAATAATGCGTACACCTATATATTGGTAAAGCCCGGTGTGGGCCAGGCACAAATGCAACACTATGTGGACGCTACTGTTAACAATTACCTGGCCAAAGCTCTGCAGGAACAACTGCATGCTTCTTTAAAAGACCTTCAGGGCAAAGGCAACCATTTTATTTATAGTTTAATGCCGGTTACAGATATTCATTTACATTCTGACAAATCTTATGAATTTGAAGCAGGTGGTAACATAACTTATGTATATATTTTTTCGATGATAGCAATTTTTATTTTGTTAATTGCGTGTGTAAATTTTATGAATCTTTCAACGGCCCGCTCTGCCAACCGTGCAAAAGAAGTAGGTATAAGAAAAGTAGCCGGTTCATCACGTTCACATCTTATTACACAATTTTTAACTGAATCAGTTTTATTAAGTTTCTTTTCATTGCTGCTTGCCATTTTATTAGCTGTATTATTGATGCCTTTATTCAACCAGCTTGCCGGTAAAGAAATGTATGTAAGCACTTTGTTTTCTACATGGCTTTTTCCCGTAATGATTGTGTTGGTGTTGGTGGTCGGATGTATTGCAGGCAGTTATCCTGCATTTTATTTGTCATCGTTTCAACCGATACAGGTGTTGAAGGGGAAAGTTGCAAATGGTTTTAAAAACAGCTGGCTGCGCAGCGGCCTTGTTGTTTTTCAATTCAGCATTTCAATCATGCTTATTATAGGAACTATTGTCATTTATAACCAGCTTAATTATATACGCGACAAAAAAGTTGGGTATAACCGCGACCAGGTATTGGTGTTGCACAATGCTTATAACCTTAATGAACAAATAAAAACTTTCAGGAATGAATTGCTGAATATTCCCGGTGTGTCTGGCGCTACAATAAGCGGCGACCTTCCAACATCTCCAAATTTTGATAACGAAGGCTGGTTTCGTGATGCCGGTTTTGATGCAACGAAGACTGTCATTTTTACTAATTTTTATGTTGATGAAAATTACATTCCTACCCTTGGCATGGAGATGGAAAAAGGCAGAAATTTTTCAAAAGAGTTTCCTTCCGACTCAACCGGTGTTATTTTAAACGAAGCCGCTGTAAAATTGCTGGGCTTTAAAGACCCGTTGAAAGAAACATTGTATCGCCCTAATTTCAGCCAAAGTGGCCCGTTAACGGCAATTGCCTACCATATTGTGGGGATTGTAAAAGATTTTAATTTCAGTTCGATGCACCAGACAGTCGGACCGCTGATCATACAATTGGGTGACAACCGCGGCAGCATTGCTTTGCGTGTAAATTCCGGGAATATTCCTTCGATTATAAACAGTGCTGAAAGTAAATGGAAAAACATGGCGCCCGGCCAGCCATTTAATTATTCATTTATGGATGCAGATTTCAACAACATTTATATTGCAGAACAGCAAACCGGAAAGCTATTTATAACATTTGCCGTATTCGCAATTTTTATTGGCTGTCTTGGCTTGTTTGGATTAGTAACTTATGCTGCAGAACAACGTACAAAGGAAATTGGTGTTCGTAAAGTCCTGGGTGCAAGTGTAAGCGGTATCGTTGCCATGCTGTCAAAAGATTTTGCAAAGCTGGTACTGGTTGCGTCGCTTATTGCATTCCCCGTTGCATGGTGGGCAATGAACGAGTGGCTGAAGAGTTTTGCATACAGGATACATATCAGTTGGTGGGTATTTCTAATTGCCGGTGTCACTGCAATCATGATCGCGTTGATAACAGTAAGTTTCCAGGCAATAAAGGCTGCAGTAGCGAACCCGGTGAAGTCGTTAAGAACTGAGTAGGGGTAACCCTTGCGGTTACCCCGTCAATGGTCAATGGTCAATGGTGGGGCCTATAAAAATATAATTATCAAGCTATAAATTGAAAATTTATGATAAAAAATTATTTCAAAATCGCCTGGCGTAACCTGATGAAATATAAATTCATCTCGTTCATTAATCTTTTTGGACTAACGGTGGGGCTTACCTGCTGTTTGCTTATCACAACTTATATACTTAATGAATTAAGCTACGATACTTATAATAAAAATGCGAAAAATATTTACCGGGTCACACGAAGCTTTAATAACCAGGACGGTGTTGTTTCTCTTAACTTAAGCACGGTCTCGCCGCCTTTCGGTTATTACTTTCCTTCTGATTTTCCCGAAATACAAAAGATGACCCGGCTTTTAAATGGTGGTACAACTCCTCTAAAGTATAAAGAGAAGCTTATTAATGAACCAGATGTATATTTTGCCGACGAAAACCTGTTTAATGTGTTTACACTTAATGTTGTAAAAGGGGATCCGAAGACAGCATTAAAAGATCCTTTTAGCGTGATGCTTAGTGAAGACGTGGCCAAAAAATATTTTGGCAATGAGGACCCCCTGAACAAAGTGCTAAGAGCCAGCAACCAGTTTGATGTGAAGGTAACTGGTGTTTATAAAGCATTCCCTGCAAACTCTTTTATGCATCCGGGCACATTGATTTCTTTCAATACATTAAGGGATTCTGCCGTGTACGGCGAAAAAAACCTGCAAACAAACTGGGGCAACAATTCTTTCTTTACTTTTCTTGTGTTACCCGATCATTACGATCCCCAAAAAATGCTTGCCCGTTTTCCTGCATTTCTTGACAACAGAATGAGCAAGCAATATAGTGGAAAGCAAGCGTCAAAATTCACATCACTCGGCTTGCAAAAACTCACTGATATTCATTTATACTCCCATACAGATTATGAGGCCGAGCCAAATGGTGACATTACCCGTGTTTATATCTTTGGAGCAATTGCTTTGTTTATTTTATTGATCGCGTGTATCAACTATATGAACCTGTCCAGTGCCCGCTCAGTATTGCGTGCAAAAGAAATTGGAATAAGAAAAGTGGCCGGTGCGAGAAGGAAAGAGTTAATATTTCAATTCCTTAGTGAGTCAGTGCTTATATCCTGGTCAGCGATTTTAATTGCATTTATCTGCTTATTTTTTACCCTGCCATGGCTCAACAGCATTTCAGGCCAGAATCTTTCTCTTGCTATTTTGATGAAGTGGCAGGTATTGGTGCCCGTTTTCCTGGCTCCTTTTGTCGTAGGCATTTTATCGGGTATTTATCCGGCATTGTTCATGTCTTCTTTTCAACCGGTACAAACGTTAAAGGGATTGTTTAAAGCAGGTGGTGCAAATATTTCGTTCCGGAAAGTGCTGGTGGTTGCGCAGTTTGCAATATCCATAGTTCTGATCATTACGACGATCATAGTTTTCCAGCAATTGCGCTACATGCAGGAAACGTCATTGGGGTATGATAAGGAACACCTCATAACGCTGCCCTATTATAATTCAATAAACAACCAGTATGAGAGTTTCAGAAATGAATTGATGCAAAACGCAGGTATCAGAGATGTAGCCCGGTCTTCACGCATTCCTACTGGCAGATTGTTGGATGCAAGTGGCGCCTCCGTCATGATTGGGGATTCCCTGCGTCCTGTTACTGCTGATATTAAATTTGTAGCTGCAGATTATGATTTTATACCAACCTATGGTGTACATGTTGTTGCCGGAAGAAATTTCTCGCGGGCTTACAGTATGGATACCACGAATTTTATTTTGAACGAAGCAGCAATCAAAGCGATTGGCTGGAAGTCGCCGCAGGATGCCGTTGGTAAAGACTTTAAATATGATTCACGCCAGGGGCATGTAATTGGTGTAATTGGGGATTTTCATTTTGAATCATTGCGCCAGAAAATCGTTCCGATCGTTTTATTAAATCCCCCAACTACTGCAACTGATTCTTACTTTAACAGCTTGTCAGTAAAAGTTGCCGGTAATAACGTTACCGGGGCACTGGCAACTCTTGAAAAAGCCTGGAGAAAATATCTGCCTGAAATTCCTTATGAATATACATTTCTCGATGAGAAATTCACGAAGCTCTATGAATCCGAGCAGAGGCAAGGAACCATCTTCACCGTATTTGCATGCATAGCTATATTTATCGCCTGCCTTGGCTTATTTGGTTTGTCCGCTTTCGCTATAACGCAACGCGTAAAGGAAATAGGTATAAGGAAAGTATTGGGTGCGAATGTAAGGGGCATAGTAACGCTATTATCAAAAGATTTTTTAAAGCTGGTGTTGATTGCTGCAATCATAGCCTTTCCAATTGCCTGGTATGCAATGTCCCATTGGCTACGTGACTTTGCTTACAGGGTCAATATTCATTGGGGGGTATTTGTTTTATCTGCAGTACTTGCGTTGATTGTTGCACTGGCAACGGTGAGTTTCCAGGCAATAAAAGCGGCTGTTGCAAACCCGGTGAAGTCGTTAAGAAGTGAGTAGGGGTAATCTTGCGGTTACCCTGTCAATTATCAAAGGTCAGCTTATAAAATTATCACGAATTTGGAAATCATACTGCAAATAAAGAAACATGATAAGGAATTATTTCAAAACCGCTTTGAGGAATTTAATCCGTAACAGGAATTATACAATCATTAATATTTCCGGGTTGTCAGTTGGGATTGCGGTTAATTTTTATAAACAGGAAAACCAGCTGTCACACCTGTCTAAGATCTTTGCAATGATCGCCATATTCCTCAGTTGCCTTGGTTTGTATGGATTGGCTTCTTTTATGGCGGTTCAAAGGATCAAAGAAGTTGGTATCCGCAAAGTGCTCGGTGCAACAGCCTCCAATATTGTTTATCTTTTTTCAAAGGAATTTATACTGCTCATTTCAATTGCCTTTGCGATAGCCGCACCCACAGCCTGGTATTTTATGCATCAATGGCTGCAGAATTATCCTTTTAGAATTGAATTGAGCTGGTGGATTTTTGGTATTGCGGGAGTCGCTTCTATAGTTATTGCTTTGGCCACTGTAAGCATCCAGGCAATTAAAGCAGCTATAGCAAACCCGGTGAGGAGTTTGAGAAGTGAGTAGGGGCGACCCTTGCGGTTGCCCTGCCAATGGCCAATGGTCAATTGGCGATGATAGGCTAAACATAGGGAGATAAAAACATCGATCAACAAATAGTAACTTATGATTAAAAACTATTTCAAAATTGCCTGGCGCAATATTGTCAAAAGCCGCTTTTACTCTTCTGTAA
>JBDTZL010000045.1:0-4396 GCA_040005125.1 Ginsengibacter sp. | reverse complement strand
CCCTGCAGCTCCACTTTTATCGATATTAAATTAAGCTAAAAGCCTGCAAACGCAATGTTTACGGGCTTTTTTGTTTTTCGGTAGGTATCAAAACTCATATATAATCACAAAAAAAAAGTGAGTGATTCAGTGAGTAATTCCTCCGGAATATCCTACTCACCGAATTTTGATATAAAAACGTTAAATATTAACATGTTCATCTTGTAAACATCTTGAGGAGCTTTGGGCCGCAGTACTCACGCTGCCCGACGCTCATTTGCCACCAACATGTATAACATGGTTGTACCTGCTTTAACAATTATGGCTATAACGCGTTATAAAACTGAAAAATCCTTTCTGCGATATATTAAGATAAACCAGGAACAGCATGCTGCTAAATTATTACACATTTGGAGGCGGCAGGAAGGTACTCAATTAAGGTCTGTTTGAAGCACTATACTTTATTCCAGGACGTAGTTAATTAAAAAGCACTAACCTTTTCGTAATAATTTCTTTGAAGAATTTATTTAAAGAACATCAACAAGATAACCACTGTCAAAAAGCATAATATAGCTACCAGTAGAAATAAGAGCTTTATAATTTTTGTGCTTCTCATTACCGGAACTGTGTCATGAAATCAATGAAAAAGAGTGTTTTTTATGAAGTAACCGACAAATCCATTAGCAAAATGGTTGAACGTTTTTGCTGTACAAATAATTACACATCATAAGAGATTCTTTTATGTGATCAGGGGGAAATCTGTTAAGATCATTCTTTCACCTCTTTATACCCTGCCGGAATCTCAAACATACCGGCAGGGATATCTCTATGCTCCACTTTAGTAAGCTGCATATTAAATGAAGCATCTTTATGGCTGGATGTCATCTTAACCAGGAAACCATCACAACCCATTTGTTTTAATTGCTCTGCGGTACCCTGTGAATACATCGTATGATTTTTAGCCTCAAACTGGTTCATCATTTTTTGTACTGCAGGCAGCACAGGCACTTCATTACTTTTCCAAAAATCCCAGGTTTCCTCAGGCAAAGAAATGTTTCCTGCACTTTGGACAGAAGTAATTCTTGCATGAACACAGTTAAAACTCAATATTTTTTCTTCACCAATTTTTACGGCGTTTGATTTTATGTTTAGCCCTGCGTCCATGTCTGCAGGATCTGTCTTATTTATAGAATAGGTTTTATCTTCATTATTGATGACAAAAGTTTGCCCCGGCTTATCTAGCTGGCCGATAGTTACAACAGAAACTAAATTTGTTCTGCCCCGCATAACCTGGGTAAGATTCTGCTCCTTCCGCATATCACCTTTTGAAGAGATATATAATTTATTACTGCCGTTCATACTCAGCTCTTTTGACCCTGATGTAATACTGTATTCATAATAAGTATCTTTTCCTGAATTGGAAGAAGAAGTGGATGAAGAGCTTGCGACTGCGGTATTTTCATTTGAGGATGTGTTGCCTGAACAGGCCAGCAACAATAATGCTAATGCTGTTATTGGAAAAAATATTTTAAGAATTCGCATACTATTTATTTTAATGATGATGATTTTATTTTCTCATTGGTATATCAAACGTTCCATCGGTAACTTCAATCTCTTTTTTATAATCAGGGCTTAACGCGTCTTTTCTAAGTTTAAATTTTCCTGAAAAAGTACCCGCTGTGCGTGTTGAAGTAAGGTTGCCGACATTTACGGTGAAAGAATCTGAGAAATAAGTTGCCTGGTGATCTTTATCCGGCTTGATATCTACTTCTATGCCCCAGCCATCTTCATCGGGGCCAAAGCTAACCGTACCTGTTTTGTAGGGAATGGCAAAACGCAATGCATGTGAAAAAGCGGTGGCTGTCGCAGCGCTTTTAGCGTCACTTAAATAAAAAAGTAGTTCTTTACCCTGGTCAACATCAACTATGCTTCCGGTGTTATAAAATTGCATCTTATCGATAGCTCCTCCCGAAACAGGCTGGCCATCTATCGTGCAGGAGAAATGAGCATCACCAATAGATGAATTTGTGCCGGATGAATTACTATCATCGCTATTTTTGGTTGCTGGTGCGCTATTATTTCCGGAGCAAGAAATAAAAAACACGGCTGAAGTAATAAATAACAAGAACTTTAAATGCTTCATGAGTTTTGTGTTTATTTTTTGCCGAGTGCCCATATAAGCGTACGTTTTTATCCTCCTGTAATTTGCAGAAAGATTATTGTTGAGATCAGGCACACCGGAACGCTGCTTAAGTTTGCGGCGGTACTGCGTTACTATCTTTTCCTTTGTCTGCAATGGCCTTATTCACATCACTTTTCAATGAGCGTAACGACTCTTTGAGATTGTTATCTGCTGAGCGGAACCTGTAAGCGCCATAAGTAATGATGATGGCTCCTGCAATAGCAGCCCATATTCCGAAGCTGAGGCCTACACTTCCAAACACTGCACTCTCTTCGTTATTTACGCCGCCCATGGCAGATTCCCAGCGGATAATGAGATAGCCGATAATGCAAATATTTACAATGCCCGCACCCAATACAGGTAGCCACATTTTTGCAGGAATATTAGCTTTTTGGTCGCCCGCTAATGCAAGAAGGCCTGCCGCAATAAAAAGAATAAATGCAAGTACGCCGATACCGTTCATGCCGTTTATAGATCCCAGGCCATAACTAAACCATGGAAGGAAGCATGCAATGAGACCTAACGCTGCACCAATTATAATGGCTTTGCGTTGTTTGTTTAATTGTTGAAAGTTCATAATTATTATTTTAGATGTTAAGTGAAATGATTTTATTGAATGTCATATAAAGCCGTGTTTTTGTCTTCCTGGTAATTTGCCGGAAGATTGAATGTTGAAACAGGCATATCTTTTTGAATGATACTGCTAAGCTGAACCAGTTGTGATGATCCGGATGATTTAGTAATTACTTTTACCAGTGCACCGGAACAGCCTGTTTCTATTATTTTTTTCACAACTTCAGGAGAATGATTTTCAAAAATTACCGGTGATAAGAATTTTGCTCCAGGCACATCTTCGCTGTACCATTCATCGGCCTGTTCATGTGCCCTTTGTCCTAACCCTATTATGGTGTATGTAACTCTTACATGCATACAGTTATAGCCAAACATTTTTTCAGTGCCTATCTTTTGCACCTGCACTTCCGATTCATTTTTTCCTACATCGTTTCTTTGTTGTTTAACATACTTTTTATATTGGTCATTTAAATTAATGCTATAGTTTTCGTTTATGCATGCCAGAGAGGTTGCATGCACCTTCATGTTTATTGCAGATGATTCTGCATAAGCTTCGGAGTACACATTCCATTTGTTTGCAGTGTTCGTGCTGATGTATATATTTTTCCAAAGCCCATCTTTTTTACCATTGGCAATGCTGCCACCGGTGTATTGAAACAGGTTGGTATTTCCATTTCCGGAAACAGGTACATTGTAATTGCCAGGTTGCTCAGGAGCATAAACAGCCGTGTAAGTTTTGGCAGGCCCCGCGGTTCCGTTTTCCTGCGCTTGCTGCATCCCCTTGGCAACAGATTTTAATGGATTGTTATCACTCATTTGCCCGAGCTGAAAGCTTAATAATGATTTCCCTACTGCATCGCCCGGGTTTCCGTTTTTACCTCCCATCATCAATTGCATTTTCTGCATCATGCTATCCATGTCTTTTCCGCCCGCAAGGTTTTTTAACATGCCTGAATCATTTTTTCCAAACACCGCCGACATGCCTTTCGCAAACACACTGTCGGCATTTATGTCCTGAACAGATGCAGACGTATCACCGGTTTTTGCTATGGTGTTGGCAGTGTTGCCCGTATCGTTCTGTGATGAGCTTGCAAGAGTATTACCCGATGGTGTTTCTGCAACTTTGTTTTCTTTACTTTTATTTGTCGATGTATTACAGGACGCTATTAACAATATAAATGCTAACGAAACAATTGGAAAGAATTTTAAGTAGCACATATTTTTTTATTTAAAAATTGAGATATTAAGAAGGCAAGTAGTATTTAAATTTTTTCACCTACATCCTGCAAATCGTTTTTTATTTTTTAGCGTTTTTCTTTTTATATATTATTATACTTGGCACTATTATAATTCCAAGGCCTATCAAAAGCCATATCCACCAGCGGGACTCAGTTTTTGGGGCCTGTAGCAGAAATTGGTTGCCGGGAAATATTTTCAAACTATCATCTCCATCCGGGCTCCAGAAAAGTTGTAGCCCAAGCTGGTACCTCGGTCCCTGGAAATACCGGAGTTTGATGGAATGCAAAGAACCTGATAAATAAATATTGCCTTTCACAGGATATTCTGCATGCAGACCATCATTATTGATAAATAGAGAATCATCTATGAACAACTGTGAGCCGTCATCGCTTACCAATTTGAATAAATAATTGCCAGGTTTGA
>JBDTZL010000123.1:0-14952 GCA_040005125.1 Ginsengibacter sp. | reverse complement strand
GTATTGCAACCCGCGGCCATGGTAAATCAGAGATAGTTCATTCGCCGTTTAGATATGAACAACGTGCAGAGGACGCATACAAAGTAACCAGGAGTATTACAAAAGATAGTGTGATCGTTTTGGGATTTAGTGATGGCGGCTTCAGTGCCTTAAAGTTATCAGCATTCCATCCGGAACTGGTAAAGAAATTAATTGCAATCGGCGTAGGCGATTATTCTTTAAGTAATCATATAAACAGGTTTAACTATACACCTGAAGGCCTCATGAAAAGTGACTCGGCGTTTTTTGTTTCCAGACTGGCATTAATGCCGGAGCCGGAACGCTGGCGCGAAGATCTTGCAAAAATGACGAAGATGTATAATGAAGATTATATGAGTACAGAAACTTTTGAAAAAATAAAATGCCTGTACTGATAATTGCGGGTGACAAAGATGATTACAATAAAATGGAAGATGTAGTTAAATGCGCTAGGGCAATTTCTAATGCGCAGTTATCCATTATTCCTGGTTGCCATCATGTGGTGTTCTTTTGCAACTTCCCGGCAGTGTGGGAAGCCGTGCAACCATTTTTAAATCAACAATGATGTTCGGAACGGTCAATGGTCAATAGTCAATAGGCAATGGGCAATAGTCAATAATCAATAATTAATAATTAATAACCATGTTCAAAAGTTATCTCACCACTGCGTGGCGCAATATTAAAAAGAATAAAATATTTTCTCTCATCAATATTGCCGGGCTTTCTATTGGGATGGCTGCCTGCCTGCTGATCCTGCAATATGTAAATTTTGAATTGAGCTACGACCAGTTCAACAAAAACATAGCAGACGTGTATCGTGTGTATAATGACCGCTACCAGAATGGCAAGCTTATTCAGCATGGAACCATTACTTATTCTGCTATTGGTAAAGCAATGCAGGATGATTATCCTGAAATAATTAACCATGCACGGGTTGAACCCTATGGGAATGTAATTATATCATGCGATAATAAAAAGTTTGGAGAACAGCAGGTAATTGCGGTAGACAATTCTTTCCTTACCATGTTTTCATACCGGCTAATTGCTGGTGATGAAAAGACTGCCTTAAGCGATCCCTACGCGGCTATTATTACTCAAACTGCAGCAAACAGGTATTTTGGAATTCATGATAATAATTTTGGTTCCCTCCTTGGCAAAGCTATTATTATGGGCAAAGATTCCCTTCCTTATAAGGTAACGGGTATTTGCAAAGATGTTCCTGAAAATTCTCATTTACAGTTTGACATTCTTGCGTCTTATGTGACCATGCTTGCCGGCAAATACCCGTATAAACAGGCGGATTATGATTTTACTGATTCTGACTTCTGGCATTATTTACAATTGCGCCATGGAACAGATTATAAAGCTTTGGAAGCAAAGTTTGCTGCATTTAGCCAAAAGCATTTCCAGGGTAATAAAATTTCCGGAAGCGTGGAAAAATTTTATTTGCAGCCTTTGGCGAAAGCGCATTTGTATTCTGATTTCGAATATGAAATTGGTAAAACAGGCAGTGCTACGGTCGTGTGGGGCCTGCTGATCATTGCTTTATTTATTATTGTTATTGCATGGGTTAATTATATTAATCTTTCCACGGCCCGCTCAGCAGAAAGGGCCAGGGAAGTAGGTGTTCGTAAAGTTGCAGGAGCTGCTAAAAGACAATTGATACGCCAATTCCTGACGGAGTCTTTTCTTATCAATATAATTGCTTTACTGTTGGGTGTTTTACTGGTAATTGTTTTACAACCTGCTTTTAATGCTCTTATTCAGCATAAATTGTCTTTATCGTACCTCTTTCAAAAAAGCCTTGGAGGTTACGGGATAACCTTAGGCCTGCTAACTTTAATTCTTACCGGTATTTTTATTTCAGGTTTTTATCCTGCTTTTGTTTTGTCTTCTTTCAGGCCAATTTTGGTTTTAAAGGGTAAATTCAGCGCCTCAAAAAAAGGAATTGTTTTACGCAAGGGCCTGGTGATAGGGCAGTTTGCCATAACTGTAGCGCTGATCATTGGCTCGTTTGTAGTGTATAAGCAAATAAAATTTATGAACGGGCAGGAACTGGGGATGAACATAAACCAGATGCTTATTATAAAGCCACCGATGCTTAGTGATTTCGATTCTTCTTTCATCATAAAAGAGAATAGTTTTAAAGAGGAAATAAAACAAATCGCCCATGTGAAAGGCGTTACTTCTTCCAACAGGATAGCGGGTGAAGAGCTCGGGCGGTCTTTTGACGTACACAGAACAGATGATGTGAGCGGCAATCACTTTACTGTAAGGAATATGGGTGCAGATTATGATTTTCTAAATGTATATGGAATAAAATTATTGACCGGAAGAAATTTTTCTGCTATTGACTATAATGCTGATTTTAATAAACTTCATAACATTATTATAAATGCATCTGCCGTTAAAATACTTGGTTTTTCTTCCAAAGAAAATTCAATCGGGAAATCAATTACCATGTTTGGTAAGAAATGGGATGTTATTGGTGTTATGAATGATTATCATCAAAAATCATTAAGGTACCCGCTGGAGGCAACAGTAATGATCCCCACTTATGGCAACTATAATCCTATTTCAATAAAAGTGGATGCACCGGATATTACTGCAACAATGGCTGCAATTAAAATAAAGTACGCACAATTTTTCCCCGGTAATTTGTTTGATTATTATTTTCTCGATGAAAAATTTAATACCCAGTATAAGGATGATCAGTTGTTTGGTAAGGCATTCAGCATATTTGCGGGCTTTGCAGTATGTATAGCCTGCCTTGGCTTGCTTGGGTTATCGCTTTTTGCCACAACACAGCGCACCAACGAGATAGGAGTAAGAAAAGTGTTGGGCGCATCTGTCACAAATATTGTATTGCTGTTATCCAAAGATTTTATAAGGCTTGTAATTATTGCATTTGTGTTAGCATCACCTGTGGCCTATTTTGTAATGCATCACTGGCTCCAGGATTTTGCATACAGGATAAATATTGAATGGTGGGTATTTGCTGTTGCAGGCTTGCTTTCCGTTACAATAGCATTGGCAACTATAAGTTACCAGGCAATAAAAGCCGCAATTGCCAACCCTGTGAAAAGTTTAAGAACAGAGTAGGGGCAACGCTTGCGGTTGCCCACGTCGATTGTCAAGAGCCGATTGACAAGAGCCAATGTTCTATATTTTTATGGATATTTTTTACTGTATCAAAATCGTACACCCATGTATCAAAAACGAACTATTTCGTATATTATTCGCAACTATTGCATTGTAGCTCACCTGTATAGTAATCCGGCATGCGATTGGGGTAGTTTGCAACTATACGCGATATATAATTGATTGTCAGGATATCCTTTCTTTTCAAAATATCATATTAAAAAAATGCAAATGCTAAAAAATTATTTCAAAATAACCTTTAGAAATTTCCGGCGCAATAAAATTTTTTCATCTATCAATGTGCTGGGGTTGTCTATTGGTATCAGCACTGCCCTGGTTATTTTTTTAATCGTTAGCTATGAATTTAGTTTTGACAGGTTTGAAAAAGACACGGACAGAATTTACCGTGTTGTACTTGATGCGAAATTTAATGGCACTGAAGGCCATAGTGCAGCCGTGCAGGCGCCTTTAAGCGCCGCC
Organism: Ginsengibacter sp.; assembly: GCA_040005125.1. GTDB lineage: Bacteria > Bacteroidota > Bacteroidia > Chitinophagales > Chitinophagaceae > Ginsengibacter. The sequence continues at coordinate 11,313 of JBDTZL010000123.1, read as the reverse complement.
ATTCAAAAAGAAGTAACAGGAATTGATGAAACGATTCCCGTGATGCAATTCCAGGGCGATGCTACTGCTACAGTTTCAGTGATACATAATTCCGGTAAAAGGGTTGTTTATAAAAAACAATCGAATATTGTTTTTACCAACGGGGCGTATTTCCGGTTATTGAATTATCAGTGGTTAGCGGGTTCACAGCAAACATCACTGGGAGATCCCTTTACGGTAGTACTTAATGAAAGCCGGGCGCAACAATACTTTCCAGGTGTTACTGCTACAGATGTTATAGGCAAACAGGTGACCTATAATGATATTAATGTAACTGTTTCAGGCATTGTAATGGATTTAAATGAGAATACTGCTTTCAATGCTGAAGAGTTTATTTCCTTTCCAACCATTTCAAAAACGAGCCTCCAGGATCAGTTTATGATGAATGTATGGAACGACTGGATGGCATACTCGCAGCTTTTTGTAAAAATATCAAAAGGCAATACTCCCGAAAGAACTGAGGCCCGGTTAAAAATTCTTTTAACGAAATATAATAAAGATGCCAACAAGGATGCTAACAATACGATGGCTTTTCATTTGCAGCCATTAAATGATATACATTTTAATAACAGTTACCAGGGTATTGGCTACAGGATTGCTCATAAGCCAACCTTGTACGGTTTGCTTGCAATTGCGGGCTTTTTGCTGTTGCTGGGTTGTATCAATTTTATTAATCTCACCACTGCACAGTCATCTTACCGTGCGAAGGAAATAGGGATCAGGAAAACAATGGGAAGTTCAAAAAAGAATTTAATATTTCAGTTCTTAGGTGAAACCTTTTTCATCACCACCATTGCAACAATTCTATCTGTTATTTTAGCACCGCTGCTGTTAAAAGTGTTCCAGGATTTTATTCCACCGGGTTTGCATTTCGACCTGTTGCATCAGCCTTATCTCATATTATTTTTATTATTGCTTACAATCGTGGTAAGTTTTCTTTCAGGTTTATATCCCGCATTGATCTTATCGGGATACAAGCCTGTACTTGTGTTGAAGAACCAGGCTTTTACGGGTTCAGGCCATACACGAAATACATGGGTAAGGAAAACACTTACCGTATCCCAGTTTGTAATTGCACAGTTTTTTGTTATTGCAACTGTAATGGTGAGTAAGCAAATTAACTATTCGCTCAACGCAGATATGGGGTTCAATAAAGATGCGATCATTAATTTTGATATGCCCCGGGATACCGTTTCTGCACACGGGCCGCAACTATTGAACGAAGTAAAATCTATTCCCGGTATAGCCATAGCAAGTACAGGGTTTTTTGCTCCCGCCGATGAAGGAGTTGCTTTTACCAACCTGGCATTTAATAACGGTACAGAAGATGTAAGGCCCAATACCCAGATACGATGGGGCGATCCTGACTTTATTAAGGTTTACCAGATAAAATTGATAGCCGGAAGAAATGTTCAGAAGAGCGATTCTATAAAAGAATTTTTAGTCAATGAAAGCTACGCCCGGGCTATAGGTTTTCAACATCCTGCAGATGTACTCAACAAATTTCTGAAATGGAACGGAAAAAATATACCGGTCGTTGGTGTGATGAAGGATTTTCACGACCAATCGATGCACGCGTTGATAAGCCCGGTTGTATTTGGGGGCAATAACGGATCAACCTTTCACATAAAGCTGAGGCCAGATAATGCTGAAGGAAATTTATGGAAAACTACCATTGCTCAAATTCAGAAACTATATAAACACATGTATCCTGATGAAGATTTTAATTATAAGTTCATAGATGATACCATCGCAAAGTTTTATGAAAGTGAACAACATACTGCCAGCCTTCTTCAATGGGCAACCGGGCTCGCCATCTTCATCAGTTGCCTTGGATTATTGGGCCTTGTAATTTACACAACTAATACACGCAAAAAGGAAATTGGCATCAGGAAAGTTCTGGGGGCTTCAGTAACAAACATAGTGTCTATTTTATCAAAAGATTTTTTACGACTTGTACTGATGGCTTTTATAATTGCCGCACCAATAGCATGGTGGGCCACTTATAAATGGCTGGAGGATTTTGCTTACAGGACGGCGATAAGCTGGTGGGTATTCGTGGTAAGTGGGATTGCCATGATATTAGTTGCACTCATCACACTAAGTTTGCAAACAATAAAAGCAGCAATTGCCAACCCCGTGAAGAGTTTGAGAACAGAGTAGGGGCAACCCTAAAATAAGTTGGTGGACATTTGTAATTGTTGCCATTTCTGCTCTTTTGATTACTCTTGCAACAAAAAATTTCCAGGCGACCAGGGCTGCCGGTCTTAACCCGGTAACGTCGTTACGAAAAAAGTGAACGGATATGAACGAAATTATGGCTGCCATACAGGCAGTTTGAAACGTGAACAAAAGGTGTACGGTTTCATACAAATGTTGTTCGTTTACGTACACCTGTAAAAAGCCAAATCCTATTAAACACTAACTGCCAAGCTGGTTTGTCATTGGCATGATGGTTGAAAATCATGGGGCAATGAGCTGTGAGCCGTAAGCTGTGAGTAGTGAATATTGAGTGACCATGGGCCCTAAAATTAAAATAGATTAATATTCGGGGATTTTATGATAAAAAATTATTTCAAAATCGCTTTTCGAAACCTGCTTAAGCACAAATCTTTTTCTGTAATAAATATTACAGGTCTTGCAATTGGCGTTGCTTCCTGTCTGTTACTTTTTACGATAGTGAAATACGAGCTAAGCTACGATACTTTCCAGCCTTCCTATCAGCAGATTTACCAGGTTGTTACTGAAGATAAATACTCCGACGATATTACCCGCACAGCTGGTATTCCATTTCCCGCACTGGCTGCATTGCGGCTGGATTTTCCTCAAATAACAACCGGGGCTTTATTTGCAAGCCAGGGCAGCCAGGTGACTGTGTTGAGTGCCAATGCTTCTAAACCCCTACCACAAAAGAAATTTATAGAACAAACAGAATTCTTTTTTTGTGATCCCCAATTTTTTAAGGTGTTTCATTATAACTGGGTCACAGGTTCCCCGGCTGATTTGCAGGAACCAAATGTTACAGTACTCACAAAAAAAATGGCCGAAAAATATTTTGGAGACTGGAAAAATGCTGTAGGGCAATATCTAAAACTTGATAATGCAATTACTGTAAAAGTTTCAGGTATCCTTGACAACCCCCCTGCAAATACAGATTTTCCTTTCGGGATTGTAACATCCCTGGAGACGGCTAAAGCCAATGCTAAAACGTATGGTTATGTAACAGGTTGGGGAAACACTACAAGTAATTACCAGCTTTTCATGTTACTTCCACAAAATATTTCTCCTTCAAAAATAAATTTGCAGTTGACACAATTCAGTAGAAAACATTACAATAACGGCGATAAAAGCAGCGTTCGCACCAACTCATTACAACCTCTTGCTAATATACATTTTGATAAACGTTTTGAAAATTTTGGTGATCATATCACCAGCAAATCCACTTTGTGGACGTTATCATTAATCGCATTGTTTATTATAATTATGGCGTGCATTAATTTTATAAATCTTTCCACAGCGCAGGCCGTAGGCAGAAGCAAAGAAATAGGAATCAGGAAAGTGCTGGGCAGTTATCGCATACAGTTGTTCGGGCAGGTAATCGGCGAGACTGCTATCATCGCAATTGCAGCGGTTATACTCGCTGTTGCCATCGCCGTATTATGTCTTCCATTCATAAAACACATCGCATCTATCGGGGAACCGCTCAGCCTTTTTAACTGGCAAACAGTGTTATTTGCATTTATTTTGATTGGGTTAGTTACCATTTTTGCCGGGATATATCCTGCGTTGATACTTTCTGCGTTTAATCCTGCGCTGGCGCTTAAAAATAAAATTACTTCGGCAACCGTTGGCGGTATATCTGTAAGAAGAGGATTGGTTTTGATGCAGTTTGCTATTTCACAGATATTGATCATTGGGACTATCATTGCAGTAAGCCAAATGAATTTTATCAGAAATGCTGACCTGGGTTTTAGCAAAGATGCCCTACTTGTAATCAATGCCAACACCGATAGTATTGCGCACTCAAGACAGGAATCTTACAAAGAAAAGCTTTTACAAATTCCTGGCGTTCAGTCTGTAAGTTTCAGCAGTGATGTACCTTCATCTGAAAATGGCTGGAGCAGTAATTTTGCATTCGATCACAAGCCGGATGAGAAATTCAATATATTTCGTAAAGCCGGAGATCAGGATTATTTCAAGACCTATGGATTGCAAATAATAGCCGGAAAAGTTTTCGATAAAAGTGATACAATAAACGGGATAGTAGTTAATGAAACACTGGTAAATAAATTAGGGATTAGAAACCCAAATGATGTTATCGGTAAAGAAATACGTGCCGGGGGCGCAGGATGGAAAAGTATTACTGGTGTAGTAAAAGATTTTAAAACAAACTCACTCAGGGAGGATATAAAGCCATTGATGATTTTTGAATATAAAGACCGCTATGTTGTTACAGGTGTTAAGTTAAGATCATCAAATATTCCGGCAACAAAAGCCGAAGTTGAATCTGCATGGAATAAATCTTTCCCTGAATATGCCTATACAACTTCATTTATGGATCAGGATATTGCAGATTTTTATAAACAGGAAGAGCAGCTTTCCTTACTCTATAAAATATTTGCAGGCATTGCTATATTTATTTCCTGTCTTGGTTTGTATGGCCTGGTTTCATTTATGGCTGTACAAAGAACCAAAGAAATTGGAATTAGAAAAGTTCTGGGCGCATCTGTTCAAAATATTATTTATCTGTTCTCAAAAGAGTTTATCGTTCTTATTCTTGTGGGTTTCCTGGTTGCCATACCGGTTGCCTATTTTATGATGAGTAGCTGGCTGCAAAATTTTGTATTTCGCATAAAGATCACACCGGGAGTATTTCTTATTGCGGTACTTATAGCAATTATAATTGCGTGGCTGGCGGTAGGCTATAAATCTATAAAAGCAGCAATTGCCAATCCGGTGAAAAGTTTGCGAACGGAGTAGGGGCAACCCTTGAGGTTGACCTCATAAATAATGAGTAGTCAATAGTATCAAGTATCAAGTATCAAGCATCAGGTATTAAGAAATAAAAAAAGAGTATCAATTTAAAATTAAAACTATAAACAAACATGATCACATTAAAGAATATTTATAAATGGTTTAATACTGGTAGTAACCGCACCTTTATTCTAAAAGACATTAACATGCAGGTGAACCAGGGAGAATTCATTTCGATTATGGGTCCCTCGGGTTCAGGCAAATCTACTTTGCTAAACGTTATTGGCATGCTTGATGAACCTAATGAAGGCGAGTATATTTTTATGGACCAGGATGTATTGAAATTGAAAGAAAAGCAGCGCTCGGAGATCTATAAAAGCCATATTGGTTTTGTATTCCAGGCTTATCATTTAATTGATGAGCTTACTGTGTATGAAAATATTGAAACGCCGTTAATTTATCAGAATATAAAAGGTGCGGAACGAAAGGGAATGGTAGCTACCATGCTCGATCGCTTCCAGATGGTTGGGAAAAAAGATCTTTTTCCGAACCAACTCTCCGGTGGACAGCAGCAATTGGTTGGGATAGCCCGGGCGCTGATCGTAAGGCCAAAATTGATATTAGCAGATGAGCCTACCGGTAATTTAAATTCAAAGCAAGGTGAGGAGATCATGGATATTTTTAAAGAATTGAATAACGAGGGAGTTACAATTATACAGGTAACTCATTCAGAAAAGAATGCAGCTTATGGATCTCATATAGTTAACCTTCTTGATGGAAGGATCGTGAAGTAATAAGTCAAAGAGTAATGAGTTAAATAGTTAATAAGTTAATTAGTAGTAAACTTTAAATTTTATAAAGAATAATCTTACATGAAAACAATTTTTTTAAATGCAATTTTTGGTTTGCTGTGTTTGACGGCTATGTCACAAAGCAAGTTAACCTTGCAGCAGGCTATACAAGTGGGTATTGCCAATAATATAGATGTAAGGCAATCTGATTTGCTCGTGCAAAAAGCGAATATAAATCTGAAGCAATCGAGGTCCGATATGCTTCCAAATCTTAATGGAAGCGCTGATCATGGTATCAACGAGGGAAGAAGTATTGATCCCTTTACAAACGCGCCCATTACCCAAAATGTAGATTACGCGTCATACGGAGCGTCGAGTCGTATTTTATTATTTAATGGATTTTCTCTTCAAAATCAAATCAAGGGAAATTCCCTGGGATACCAGGCTTCTAAAATGGAATTGCAGCAGGCAAAGGATAATGTTACTATTAATATTATATTAGCCTACCTGGGGGTGCTCAGCGACGAAGATATTCTCGCGAGTTCCCGTAACCAGGGTGTCGTGACCGGAAAGCAGGTGGAGAGACTGGATATTCTGAATAAGTCGGGGGCTATCCCTCCTTCTCAGTATTATGATTTAAGAGGGCAGTTGGCCAACGATGAACTTGCTGTAGCTGATAACCTGGCTGCATTGGAGACTGCAAAAATAAACCTTGTGCAGTTGTTAAATATTCCGTATGATAAAAACCTGGAACTGGAAAGGTTGCCGGAAGAAACATTTGATACCAGTTATCACGCTGAGCCCGATAAGATTTATGCAACTGCACTGCAAAAGTTTGCGCAAATAAAAGCGGTTCATTTTCGTTCTCAAAGCGCTGAAAAAACAATTCGCTCAATTCAGGGACAATTATACCCAACCCTTTCATTCAGTGGAAATGTAAATACCAATTTTTCAAGCGCTGCTACCCAGTCTATATTTCTGAATTCTGTTACAATTCCTTCTAAAACTGATTATGTGGAAGTAAACGGCACTCAGATCCCCGTGATCACAAGCCAGGATAATTTTGATACGAAAAAGATCAATTATGGAGATCAGCTCAAGAACAATAAATTTACAACTTTCAACCTGGGACTAAGTATTCCCTTGTTTAATGCAAACCTGGTAAGAAACAGGGTCAAGCTTGCAAAGATCGATTTAAAAAACAGTGAGCTTGTTGAGCAGAATGCTAAAAATCAATTGCAGCAATCTATTGAAAGAGCTTATGTAAATCTCTCCAATACTTCAGATAAATATAAAATTCTCCTGGACCAGGTTAATTCATTTACCGAATCCTATCGTGCGGCAGAAATCCGTTTCAATGCCGGCGCTATCACATCGGTAGATTATTTAATTGCGAAAAATAATCTTGACAGAACGAATATAAATTTAATTGTTGCCAAATATGATTTTTTACTGAGATCAAAAATCCTGGATTACTACCAGGGCAAGGCTTTGTGGTAATATGATGAGTGAGTTATAAATGGTGTAATTGTCTTTTGTCAATGGTCAATAGTCAATAAACAAATGTTCAACGCAATTATATTTCCAGCCCTGGAAGGGCGCTATTTACCGGCATAGGCTGAACGCCTATGAGGTCAATAATCAATAAGCAAATTGGCCAGGTACAATTATATTTCCAGCCCTGGAAGGGCGCTATATACCGGCATAGGCTGAAGGCCTATGAGGTCAATAATCAATAAGCAAATTGGCCAGGTACAATTATATTTCCAGCCCTGAAAGGGCGCTATATACCGGCATAGGCTGAAGGCCTATGATAGAAATCGTAAATGGTCAATAATTATTAGAGATTCTTTTGGTGTGCGTAACCTAAAAATTATAGATATGGGTAAAATATTTTTTTTGTTATTATTGATAATTTTTATTCCGACAAGTTCTTTTGCACAAATACAAAAAGGAAAATTTGAAATCAAGGGAATGCTATCTGGTTTTGCCGACAGCACCTTAATTTATTTAGATAACCTCGCAACTTCTTCACCCTCTCATATTGACTCAACTCTTATAATCAATAACCAGTTTCATTTTAGGGGCTCTATCAAAGAAGAAGTGATGAGAGTCATGCTACGAACAACTAATTTCAGCGACTATAAATATTTTTGGCTCGAAAATACAACGATTAAATTCAAAGCAGAAAAAGGAAAATTCAGAGACGCAATAATCGTTGGCTCAAGAACACAAAATGAGCAGAGCAGTTTGGATAGCGCTTTTAAAAGCACCGGAAAAGAAAAAGAACAGGGTATTCATTTATTCGCAATCTTCCCAAGTCAATAATAAGTGCCAATATTTTAAGTACCAATGCTTCTACCTGGGGGAAAGATACTTCGGCAATTTTGTATCGTAACCTTTCCAAAAAAATTAAAGTCACTTCTTACGGCAGGAATATTATGGAATTTATTACGCTGAATAAAAACATAAAAATTGGTGACAGATATTTTGATTTTACAGAGCCGAATATCGAAGGGAAAAGCGTTAGCCTCTCTGATTTCAATGGGAAAGTTGTACTGCTTGAATTTTGGGGCTCCTGGTGCGGACCCTGCAGACAAGGCAATCCGGAATTAGTAATGATTTATAATGAATTTAAGGATACTGGCTTTGACATACTGGGTGTGGCAGCTGATGAGGGCAAGGAAACCTGGGTTGAAGCGGTACAAAAAGATAGTTTGAAATGGCAAAATGTAACCGACCTTAGAGGAGATAAAAATAAAGCGGCACTATCTATGGCGTTTCTTACTACCCCGCAAATTTTTTAATTGACAGGAGCGGGATAATTATTGCAAGGGATTTAAGAAGAGATGCTTTGCGAAACAAGCTTCGTGAAATAGTTAAATAAATCAGGGTGCCTGTAACAGCACTTTGTAGTATACTTCCATCCAGGTACCTGTTTGTTATATTAATTGTCCATATCCCCGGGTGAGCGTTTGGGTTACGGCTTAATAAAATCGTAAATACTTTTCGCTGCATTCGCAGATGCATTGCCACCTTCTGAAAGCAATTTTTTCAACTGCCGGTAATCAAATTGTATTCTTTCTATTTTTAAAGTATCAAATAAAAGCTGGTTCAATTCTTTGGTAATATTCTGAGGGGTAAGGTTATCCTGGATCAGCTCTTTCACTACTTCTTTATCCATGATAAGGTTTACCAGGCAAATGTATTTAAGCTTCACGAGCCGCCTGGCAATTGCATATGATATGGCGCCGGCTTTATAACATACAATTTCAGGAACACCAAACAGGGCAGTCTCCAACGTTGCGGTTCCCGAGGTAACCAATGCAGCCTTAGCCCTCATTAGTAAAGAATAGGTATCGTCGGCTACTACTTTTACATTGCCGTAAGCTGAAAGAAAAGGCTCATAGAATTCATCTTCAACGGAGGGCGCTTTGGCGACAATAAATGTGTACTCAGTAAAATTTTTAGAAGCCTCCAGCATTACAGGAAGCTTGGTTGCTATTTCCTGTCTCCGGCTTCCCGGCAATAACGCAATAATGTTTGATGATTCTATAATCTCCGGGTGATCCTTTTTAAAATTTTCGATTACTTCTACAAGAGGATGCCCTACATATTCAACATCGTAATTTCTTTTTTTATAAAATTGTTTTTCAAACGGAAGGATCACGATCATTTTATCAACATACTTTTTTATCGTCTTGACCCTGCTTTCTTTCCATGCCCATACTTGTGGTGAAATATAAAAAACGTTTTTAAATCCATTTTCTCTTGTCCATCGGGCCATACGTAAATTAAAGGCAGAATAATTTATGAGGACCACCACGTGTGGATTAAATCGCCGGATATCTTCTTTACAAAATTTAAAATTTTTCAATATAGTGGGGAGATTTTTAATCACCTCTGCAAAACCCATAAACGCAAGATCCTTATAATGTTTTACCAGCGTGGCTCCTGCAGCTTTCATCTTATCACCACCCCAGCACCTGATATCAGCGACGGTATCAAGCTTTTTAATTTCTTTGATAAGATTACTGCCATGTAAGTCACCCGAAGCTTCACCTGCAATAATGTAATATTTCATTTTACTGTTGAACTAATAAGGATTTAAAGATAATCAGAATTGATTATGTTGAAGTGAATTGTGAATGGTGGGTTGTGAATGGTGACTTATTGCCTGTTACCCATTCACCATTGCCCATTCACCACTAATAATACTTAAATATCATTGCAATGATTGCATAGATAACGGTGAGAAGAAAAATCCCTTTGGCGGTTTTATCGCGATGTCCATTAATATATATGGTAAATAAAACAGCATTGGCCATTAAAGAAACGCTAATTGAAATTGAAATCAAATTGGGATTGAATTTCATCCATTGCAACATTTCTGCAAGAGAGAGCCCGTTGAATTTATAGAACTTGAAAAGTATGAAACCGATTATTGGCGCCACCAGGCCGAGCGCCATTCCAAAAACGAAATTGTCTTTTTTGAATATCATAATATATCCCAGGTTTTTTCGAGCTCTTTTTTTAGCTGGTAATTTGTAAGGTCAAACTGGACCGGGACTACGCTTACATAATTATTCTGCAATGCCCATACATCGGTGTCTTCTCCTTTATCAAAATTTTTAAATTCTCCGGTGAGCCAGTAATATTTTTTTCCGTGAGGATCGATACGCTCATCAAAATCCTCATCATACTTCGCATAGGCCTGCTTGCACACTTTTACACCTTTCATTTCTTCAAGCGGTACCGAAGGAATGTTCACATTCAGCAAAAGATGTTTGTCCATTTTTGTTTGCAGCAGGCTCTTTACTATTTTGTGTACATAAAATTTTGCAGCAGTAAAATCTGCCTCAAACCTGTAATCGAGTAATGAAAAACCTATAGAGGGGATGCTTTCAATTGAGGCTTCCATGGCGGCGCTCATTGTTCCGGAATAAATTACGTTTATAGAATGATTGGCACCGTGATTAATGCCGCTGAGACAAATGTCTGGTTTACGGTGCAGCACCTTATCAACCGCAAGCTTGACACAATCAACAGGAGTACCGCTGGTTTGCCAGGCTTCCACTCCTTCAAACATTTCTTCCACTTTGTTTAGTCTCAGCGGAATACCAATGGTAATGGCATGTCCCATGCCACTCTGGGGTTTATCAGGTGCTACCACCACAACTTTACCCAGTTCTCTCACAGCATCTATCAAATTACGGATACCCGGCGCCGTTATACCATCATCGTTTGTAATGAGAATGATTGGTTTTTCTATCTTTTCTTCTGTCATTAATTTGCTATTAATATATTGGTTCTAAACCCGGTAACCAGGACTAAACTATCTAAACCACCTAAACCACCTAAACCCTCTAAATCACCTAAACCCTCTAAACCCTCTAAACCCCCTAAACCCTCTAAACTTCCTAACCCCTCTAAACTTCCTAACCCTAAACTATAAACCCTAAACTATAAACCCTAAACTATAAACCCTAAACTATAAACCCTAAACTAT